>JBPCVY010000027.1:0-15426 GCA_051010055.1 Hyphomicrobiales bacterium
GATAAGGGTTGGCCAATCAAATTTTCCCTCCCCGACCGGCCAGCCATAACGTTCCGCATCAGCGAAATATTCCGGGAAATGGCTGGCGGAAACGAAAAGCTTTTTCGGCACACAGCCGCGCACAACGCAAGTGCCGCCCACCTTGTATTCCTCGGCAATGCATACCTTTGCACCATACATTGAAGACATGCGCGCTGCGCGCACGCCGCCCGAACCGGCCCCGATGACAAAAAGATCGTAATCGTATGAAGGCATCCGCATAACCTCGTCTGGCGCGTTATCAGGATTGCCCTTCGCGAGTTGCACCGCGCGGGCAATTCAGGCAGCATTGATTTAGGGTCCGAGCCCAAGAATCATGTAACATAGATTTAGCAACTTCCACCTAGGGAAAAACCATGACTTTGTCGATCGTTTTAGGGCTGGTGGCACTCGCCGTTCTTTACGGCATCTTGATTTACAACAAACTCGTCAAGGCCCGTCAGCTTACCGAAGAAGGCTGGAGCGGCATTGATGTGCAACTAAGACGCCGCTCAAACCTCATTCCAAACCTGGTTGAAGCGGTGAAGGGATATATGAAGCACGAAAAGGGTCTGCTTGAGGAAGTGACCAAGCTGAGGGCGAATGCGGTTGCAGCCGAAAATGCCGGGCCGGAAACCCGCGCAGCCGCCGAAAGCGCCCTTTCAGGCGGCCTGTTGCGCCTTAACGCGGTTATGGAGAATTATCCGAACCTCAAGGCCAACGAAAATGTGATGGATTTGCAGAATTCCCTTGATGAAATCGAGGACGAAATCCAACTTTCCCGGCGCTACTTTAATGGCGCGGTGCGCAACAATAATGTGCTGGTGGAATCGTTTCCCAGCAATTTGGTTGCCAACCACTTCAATTTCGGCAATGCGGAATATTTCGAGATTGAAGATGCAGCCGAAAGAGCCGTTCCCAAGGTGGAGCTGTAACCGCCTGCTGAAACCCATGAACCTTCAAACCATACGCGCAGCCGCACTTCTTTTCCTGACACTTTTGTGCGTTTCGGTTTCGCCCGCATTTGCTGATGAAGAAATTCTCTCTTTTGAGAGCACGGTCATTGTCCGTGAAGATGGAACGCTTTCGGTTGATGAGGTTATCCGCGTGCGCGCGGAAGGGCGCTCTATCCGGCGGGGAATTTTCCGCGACTTTCCTGTCCGTTCAAAAACCAAGCACGGGTTTTGGAACTATGTTGGTTTTGAGCTTACCGGTGTGCTCAAAGACGACCGCAATGAACCGCACTTCATGGAACAACATGGAAATTTCGTGCGCATTTATATTGGCGAGCCATCAGTTTATCTTAGACCCGGTGAATATACCTACACAATCAAGTACGAGACCACGCGGCAGTTGCGCCACTTTGATGATTTAGATGAGCTTTATTGGAATGTGACGGGAAATTTCTGGTCGTTTCCTATCCGCAAGGTCATTGCCCGCATCGTGCTGCCCGATGGCGCACACATGAGCAGGAAGGCTGCCTATACCGGCCAGCACGGCGCGCAGGGAAAAGACTTCCAGATTGTCCATGAGGCCAACAATTCAATCGTCTTCACAACAACGCGCACCCTGAACAGTCGCGAAGGCCTGACGGTTGCGGCGGGCTGGCAAAAGGGCATCGTTGCCCAGCTCAGCATAACCTCCGTCATTTTCCGGTTTTTGTGGAACAATTTCGGTTTCTTTTTGCTCCTAACGGGCGTGTTCGCCCTGGGCCGGTATTTTTACCGCACCTGGTGGAAAGTTGGCCGCAATCCGCCCAAGGGAACCATTATTCCGCTGTTCAAACCGCCGGTAAACCTTTCCCCGGCGGCGGTAAGCTACATCCATTACCAGGGTTTTGAACACGCAGGAAAAGGTGCCACCAAGCCCTTTATCGCAGCCCTCATATCCCTCGCGGTCAAGGGCTACATGAACCTTTCAGAAACCGGAGATGACCTGATACTAAAGAACACGAAACAAGGTTCTTCTAAACTTGGGAGCGGCGAGAAATCCATCTTCTCCAGGCTCCTGGAAGAGCGCAGCGAGTTCGAGGTCACAAAGAAAAACGGCAAGAAGCTGAAATCGGCGCAAAATGTGTTCAACAGCACCATCCTGCACGAGTATGAGGGCGTGTTTTTCAAGCATAATCTCGGCTTTTTCGTTGCCGGGCTTGTTGTGTCGTTTGCTCTGCTCATTGGCAGCTTCGTGTTCCAGCAACCTGACGAGACAACATTCGGCATGCTTGTTGTTTCGCTTCTGTCTGCGGTTGTTGGCACGTTCGTGTTCTTTCAGGGTCTGCGAAGGCTTAATGGCTGGGTACCCGGGGGTGGCTCGCAAATTCTCGGCTTCATTTTCGCGATTTTGGGCGTGGTCATTCTCTTGCCTACCCTGTTGGCGCCGTTCAATGCCGGAAACCTTGCCACGGCACTCATGGCGGCCGCGACCGGCATTCTGGGCGCCATGAACGTTTTGTTCTTCTTTCTCGTGCGCGCACCAACACCTGGCGGGCGGCAGGTTATGGACGAAATTGAAGGTTTTCACATGTATCTCGCCACCGCGGAGGCTGAGCGCATGAACATGGCCGGCGCGCCGGAAATGTCGCGGCAGCTTTTTGAGCGATACCTGCCCTTTGCAATTGCCCTTGGGGTGGAAAAACCCTGGTCGGATGCCTTTTCCGCTCACCTTGCCCGCAGCGCACCTGACGAGCGGTCTTCAACCTCCTATCAGCCACGCTGGTACTCCGGCTCCCACTGGGATGCGGACCGTTTGGGGCGCACAACTTCAAACATGGTCTCTTCCATGTCCGCCAGCATGCAGAGCGCCATGCCAGCACCGAAAAGTTCGTCAGGCTCCGGCGGCGGCGGGTTTTCAGGCGGCGGTGGTGGCGGAGGAGGCGGCGGTGGCTGGTAACCTGCGTTATTTATGATGGCCGGCGGTTTCCGCCACCAGCATATCTACCACATCGCGCAGGGCTTCTTGCTCGTCCTTGCCTGCTTCCAAAGCATCGCGATAGGTTTTGAGCTGCCGGTCGGCGCTTGAACCATTGGCTGTTATGTCCCGCAGATGCTCGATTTCAACAACGCAATCCATTGCCTCGGCATCTTCGCGGGTTAGCTCAATCAGTTCTTCAAGAAGGTCCGAATAAGACACAACCGCACCGAGGCCAAAGTCAATCAACCCCTCTTCAATGCCATAGCGCTGGGCCCGCCAGCGGTTTTCATCGATCAGGAAGTTTGGATAATGCCGCCAGCGCTGGTTTGCCCGCCGCAACCGGTAGAGCATGCGGGTAATGCAGGCATATGCCGCAGCAATTGCAATTGTGTCTTCCAGCCGTGTCGGCACATCGCACACCCGCATTTCAAGGGTCGGAAAGCGGGCAGACGGGCGCAAGTCCCACCAGATTTTAGTGGTGTCTTCAATCAGCCCAGCATTCACCAGCACGTTGGCTGTGCGCTCATACTCACCGAATGACCCAAACTCAGGCGGCAAGCCGGTGCGCGGCATACCGTCAAAAACCGTGAGCCGGTAGCTCTTCAGCCCCGTATCCTGCCCTTGCCAGAATGGGGAAGATGTGCTGATCGCCAACAGGTGGGGCAGGAAGTATGAAAGCTGGTTGAAAAGGTCGATGCGCAGGTCTTCATCCTCCACGCACACATGCACATGCATGCCGCAAATGAGCATGCGCTGAACGACCGCCCCCATATCTTTTGACAAAACGTTGTAGCGTTCCTTGTCCGTATGGCGCTGTTTGTGCCAATCGGCAAACGGGTGGGTTGATGCGGCAATGGGTGCAAGGCCGCGCTCGCCGGCAAGGCGCGCAATGGTGGTGCGCAAATGCTGGAGATCCTCACGCGCGCCCTTGATGGATTTGCAAACGCGGGTACCTATCTCAATCTGGCATTGGAGAAACTCCGGGCTCACCTGGCCCTTGAGGGCTTGCGTGCATTCTTCCATCAGTCCAGGCGGTGTTTCGCGCACGAGATCGCGCGTTTCCACATCAACCAGCAGATATTCTTCTTCAATCCCCAATGTGAACGATGGCACGGAATAGGTCATTCCCGGCGTCTCCCCTCATCACCCAGGGCCCTGCCCCTTAAGTGCAGCCTAGAGCAATTTCCAAACATATTGAATAGCTTGGCGGGCAAGCAAAATAGGAAAACTGACAACGTATGTGATCTGGTTTTCCCGTTAAGTTCACTGTATATAGTTGAAAAATCCCATGCCCCAGGGAGGCATGGCAATAGTGTATGCCTGAAAGGATGAGTTATGGCGCAGAATTGGACGCCCGACAGCTGGCGCGGTAAACACGTGATCCAGATGCCCACTTACGAAGATGTTGAAAAGCTCAGTGCAACAGAAGCTGAGCTTGAAACCTTCCCACCGCTTGTTTTTGCAGGTGAGGCGCGGAAGCTGAAGCGCAAGCTTGCCAAGGTTGCCGAGGGCAAAGGGTTTTTGCTGCAGGGCGGTGATTGTGCAGAGAGTTTTGCCGAGCACTCCGCCGATAATATCCGCGATTTGTTCCGGGTGTTTTTGCAGATGTCTGTCGTGCTCACCTATGCCGCCGGAACCCCGGTGGTAAAAGTTGGGCGCATTGCCGGGCAGTTCGCCAAGCCGCGCTCGGCGGACATGGAAGCACAGGACGGTGTGGAACTGCCAAGCTACCGTGGTGATATCGTAAACTCCATAGACTTCGATGAAGCCTCGCGCGTGCCCGACCCGGAACGCCAGATCCAGGCTTACCGCCAGTCTGCGGCCACGCTCAACCTTATTCGTGCATTCGCGCACGGCGGATATGCAAACCTTGAGCATGTGCACCGCTGGACGCTAGGCTTTTTACGCGACAGCCCGGAAAACGAGCAGTATGAAGCGCTGGCGGACCAAATCTCGAAAACCCTGGACTTCATGAAAGCCTGCGGCATTAACGCGGACACGGTGCCGCAACTGCGCCAGACCGATTTCTTCACCTCCCATGAAGCACTGTTGCTGGGTTACGAACAGGCGCTGACGCGGGTCGATTCCACCTCCGGTGAATGGTACGACACATCCGGCCATATGCTGTGGATCGGTGACCGCACCCGCCAGCCTGATGGCGCCCACGTGGAATTCTTCAAGGGAATCAACAACCCGATCGGCATGAAATGCGGCCCAAGCATTGAGCCCGATGAGTTGCTCAAGCTTATCGATATTCTCAATCCGAAGAATGAAGCTGGCAGACTGACGCTTATTGCCCGATTTGGCATGGACAATGTTGAAAAGCACTTGCCTGCCCTTATTCGCGCGGTGGAGCGGGAAGGCAAGGTGGTTGTTTGGTCGTGCGATCCCATGCATGGCAACACTGTCAAGACGTCCAGCGGCTACAAGACCCGCCCGTTCGAGCGGATTTTGAGTGAAGTGCGTTCGTTCATGGAAGTGCATCAGACAGAAGGCACCCACCCGGGCGGCATTCATGTGGAAATGACCGGCAAGAATGTGACCGAGTGCACTGGTGGTGCACGCGATGTTTCAGAAGATGATCTGTCTGACCGCTACCACACCCATTGCGACCCGCGCCTGAACGCTGCTCAGTCTCTTGAGCTTGCCTTCCTGGTGGCTGAAGAGCTGAAAAAGCAAAACCAGTCAGATGCGGGCAAAGTGGCAGCAGACGCAGCCGAATAAGCCTTAGCGCACACAAGAATTTCGAAGGCGGGCCAATTTTGAACCCGCTTTTTTCTTACGCGCTGCCGCCCAATCAAATAAGATTTGCTAGAAGTTACATTCCGGACACATGGCAGGTGAGTAAAATGCAACTGGAAAAGCTCGATCACGTAAACATCAGAACCGCCAATCTGAAGGAAATGGTTGAGTGGTACGGGTCAGTCCTTGGAATGGAAAATGGCGAGCGCCCGCCCTTTTCGTTTCCCGGCGCCTGGCTTTATGCCGGCAGCCATCCAGCGGTGCACCTTGTTGGTGTGGAGGGCAAACCAAGCTCCATTGAACCGAAGATTGAGCACTTTGCGTTTACAGCTAGCGGCCTGAAAGAGTTGACGGCGCGGCTTGATAAAATGGGCATTGATTACCGCGCCGTCCGGGTTCCGGGTATCGATGTGTTGCAAATCAACGTGCATGATTGCGACGGCAATCACATCCATATTGATTTCAGCCCCCAGGAGGCCGATGAGGCCGGGCTTTAAGGGCCCGGCGCCGGTTTATTTCAGTGGAACGTCTGCCCCTTTACCTTCAGCCTTCGCCTTTTGGTAAATATCTGACATTTCAGCATATTTTACCTTCAGTGCTTAAACGCGCTTGTTGAATGCGGCCTGCTGGTCAGCGCTGGTTGTCGCAATTAGATCCCGGATGCCCCACGCGCTCCAGTAAGTGTTCTTTTCATTGTAGGAGCCGTCCGGACAGCGGAAAACCGTATCCAGCATGGTGAGGTCGTGCGGGATGCCATAGGAATCGCGGGAATCCTCATAAGTGAAAAGATAGAAAAAATTGTTGAACCCGCCCCATGAGATGCCCAAAAGACAAAGCGGGCATGGCTCGTGGGTGGTGATGAATATTGTGTCCCCCACCGGCGGGCGCTTGTCCTTGGGCAGGGCGTAGAATGTGTTGATGGTCTGAATTTCCCCATGCAACAGCGGATTGCCAGCTTCCTTGTTGGTGCTGGCCACAACGGTTGAAAGATCGGCCTTGTTAAGCACCGCCCCACCGAACAGCTTGCTGCCCCCACGCACCCCGTCCATGGTAAGCGGCACCACTTCTTTCTCAATTACCGCCAGAACCCGGTCGATGAATTCTGTCTTATCCTTGCCGATGACAGCAGCAAAGTCTGCATCGGTTGGTTGGGCCCACTTTCCGCAGCCAGGCTGGGTGGCCGCCTGGGTATGGGATGATGCGCCAGTCATCACTCCGCCGGCCGCAGCAGCAGCCCCTGCACCTTGCAGCACCTTGCGGCGGGACGGATTACCAGGTTCGTTCGCGGCGGATTGTTGTTTCGAATTGTTCATCTCGTTTCCCTTCCTAGGTGCGCAAAGTCATCATTTGACAGTCTGTTCCCGCCAGCCGGAAATTCTTTAAATCCGGCCAGCTGAACATGCTTTGAGCGTTATCGGTGTGTTATGATGGTTCTGGCTTAAAGGCCGTCTTTGTGGGTGAACTTGCCGCCCAGAACAGTGGCCAAAACCTTGACATCTGACAGCTGCTCTATCGGCACCTTGGTGATGTCAGTATCAAGCACTACGAGATCGGCCAGTTTGCCCACTTCGAGCGATCCGACCTTGCTGTCCATACCAAGCTGGATTGCCGGATAAATCGTCACTGCTTTCAGCGCTTCTTCAAACGATGCCGGCCTAATGCGCTTGGGGAACAGCTTGGAATTATCGTCAGCCGGGTTGCGGGCGGTCATCGCTGCTTCGATCTGGAAAAGTGGCCCGACCTGCTCCAATGGCGAGGAAGGCACGTCTGCTGAAATCGACACATTGTGGCCAATCGCCATCAGGTCGAGGTAACGGCTGAACTGTGTTTCCACCCGCGCCAGGCTCAGATGAAAAAGACTGAGCTTGTCTTGACCCTCATAGTCGGTGTGAAAATTGGGCGTCGCGTTGACGTAAATCCCATTGTCAATCACGCTCTGATGCTCTTCTTCTGCCACCCAAAAATAATGGTGCAGAATATTGTTTGTGATGCCGTAACCGGCTTCATTAGAAGCAAGGATCGCCTCAACCGTGTTGCGCACCGTCTGGCTTCCATCCACATGGGTGCCAACCGGAAGGCCGCGCTTGTTCATCTCCATGTGCATTGACATAATCTTATCGCCCCTGATCGCGGCGCCGCCCCGGTTTCCCGGTTCGTCAGAGAAGTCCTTGAGCATCCAGGAAGTTTTGGAATTCCAGTTGCCTTCCGGGTGTATCTTCACCCCCCAGACGCTGAGCATGTCGCTGTTGTACTTCTAACGCAGCTTGGCGGTATGCTCGGCCACCTCAGCGGGGTTTCCGGCCGGGTCTTTGAACGCATTGGCGACAGAGGTCCGCAATGTCAGCTCGCCCTTTTTCTCCAGCTCGTGGAGATGAGCCATGGCAATTTCCATTTCCTGGGCGGCCAACGCCTGGTTGGTAATGCCAGGAGCAGCAATTGCCGGTACGTGGATGGTTGTAAGGCCGGTTTTGACTGCATAGTCGTAGAAATTTTTCTGGATACCCGGGATTTCTTCGGCAGGTTTCCACGCTCCCGCCTTCAGGAACGCCGGCGCCCACTGAAACTCAATGCCAATGCCCGTCTGGTTACCCTTATCGTCCCGCTGCCAGAACATTACGCCGGGCACCTGGTTCGGCTCGTCTGACGCAACTCCGCCGACCTCAAAAGCCTTTGAGTTCATCCAAGCGTCATGGATCGTGTAGTCTAGGATGAAAACCGGACGATCCGGTAAGACCTTGTCGAGATCATGCTTGGTCGGCCAGCCGCCATACTCCACCTGGTTGAAGCAGAAACCGAGGATCAGTTCCAAATCAGGGTTTTCATCGGCGTAGGCCTTGATCTTGGCCAAAGCCTCCATTTTGTTCTTGATGCCAAAGACCGATACGCCGCGCTTTGTCCAGCCCGATGCAATGAGGTGATCATGGGCGCTGACAAAGCCGGGAAGCAACATCTTACCTGCAAGATCAATAACTTCAGCGCCTTCACCGGCAAATGCCTTGGCGCCTTCCGCATCACCCACATAGACGATTTTATCGCCTCTTATCGCCACGGCCTCAGCCCAGGGCTGCTTTTCGTTCACGGTGTAGACCTTGCCGTTCGTGAACACCTTGTCGGCGCTTTGGCTGTAGGCAGCGCTGGCGAACGCAAGGGACATGAAAATAAGCGCGTATAACAATTTTCCTAGCTGTCGAACGATCATCGGTGAAACTTCTCCCAGTCAAAAGTTGTACATTCCGCCCAGGCCAAGAACTATTTCCCGGGTTGTGTCAGGTGTCTTCCGGTAAAGCTTTGGAAGCACAATTCATGCGCAGGCCCGCTGCTGCATATTGCGTTTTGCGGCCGGATTTTTCCTCCTCCTTCGGCCCTAAACGCTTTCTGGCGATTGAAAGATTTCGAATGCGCCAATCGAATTCCGGTCAATTTTTCCGCAACTGGTGCCGCATCTTTTTACTAAAAGATAATTTCCAAAGCAGACTATTCCTCGACCGAGCCCCAAAACACTCATTTGCCTCTGGGGCAAGTCAATTTTGCTCCAGATATTTGCTTTTATAGGCCTTTTTTGAATGTAGATTTTATTCGCAGCAGTCAATTTTTGTACAAAGCACGACTTGCAGGGCACACCAAAACCTACGTCCTGCCCTACGATGAGGTGAGCTGAGAGGTGTGCGCCAGGAATTCAGATGGGCAGGGTTAAGGTGGCATCAATGGCGGCGACGCCGGATTCTGCCCCGCCTTGTTCGACCTCTTTTTCGGTGGCGTTCCGCACCGTCAGTATCTCGAGCTGGAAAACTACATCTCTGCCGCATAGGGGATTGTTGCCATCCACTGTAAGTGTTTTGTCATCGATCCTGGTGACGATGAAGTTCCGGGTCTCGCCCTTGTCATTCTCCATGGTGATGGTCATGCCGATTTCCCGGTAATCTTCGGGAACATTCTCCAAGCGGTCGGTGAACACCAGCGTTTCGTCCCTGGGGCCGAAAAGCCGGTCACTGTCGATGGGAACTTCAATGATATCGCCTGCAGACTTTCCCTCCAGCTGGTCAAGAACTTCAGACGCCAATGCCTCGTTGTGGCCGTGGATATATCCAAGCGGGAATTCGATTTCAGTGAGAACCTGGCCGGATTTCTTGTCGATCACCTTGTAGGTAAGTTCCACAAACTTATCGTTTTGGATGGTTTCACTCATGGCAAACTTTAGCGCTTAGAAAATGGATGCGCCGAAAATCCTGACGTCATCGCCTTCATAGCCAAGCACCAGCCTGCCCAGCCATTCGCCTTTCTTTTTGGTGCTGCGCTGCCTGTAAAGAACAGAAACATGCTCACCGCGGCGGATGATGCCGAGCCGGTCGATTTCTTCGGAAAGGTTCCTGGTGAGATCGCTGGTCGTGAACTGTCTGCCGACCTCGACTTCATTGAGGGCAAGCTTCAACGGTTCGGCAAAGTTCTTTACGAAGTCGCCGTAATTACCAGCGTTGGAAAATTTGACCAGGTCAAGCCACATAGGGTCCGCAAGGGCGACAATCTCCTCATCGCTTCTTTCAATGATGTTCATTCGTATACTCGTAATCATGTGCAAGGGTCGCTGGCAGCGCCATGCATACCGTTAACCCGACTTCAAACCGGGTGGATGCCACTAGCTCGCCTTCGCAGTTTTCTTTTGCTTCGCGGCGCTTGGTTCATCTTCGTCCGCATCAACCAGGTGATAGCAAGGCGCTTTTTCCATGGTGTATTCACCGGTGTCCGGATCACGGCGCGAAACGGTCAACACGTGCCAGTTTTCATCATCCACCTTCATGGCGTCACCCCGGTAATAGTATCCGGGCCACCGGGTCTCCTTGCGGAACAAAGTGTGTTGCGTGACGCACTCAGCTGTGCGGTGGCGGTGTTTCAGTTCCCACGCCCGCAGCAGCTCATGGAGATCCTCGGCTGCCAGGCATTCAAGATCCTCTTCCATGATCTTGAGTTTCTTCAGGCCGATATTGAGGAGCTTTTCGTTGGTCATGTAACTAACCGTCACGCCGCCGCAATATTCATCCATCAGCTTTTGCAGCCGGTCTAGGCCTTGTTTTGGATGGATGTAGCTGGGACTTACGGTGCCGGCCACAATTTCATTGCGGTATTTCTTGTAACGCTCCATCGGCTTGTAGATTTCGTTCTTGCGAGATTCGACTTGCTCGTCTGACACAAGAATGCCGTCTGCCTTGCCGTCGTCGATGTATTTGCAGGCAGCCTTCGCTGCAAGCCGGCCTTCGGTAAACGAGCCAGACGAAAACGCGTGGGGCGTGCCGCCGACCGCATCACCTGCGCCGAACAGGCCCTCAATTGTCATCATCCGGTTGTAGCCCCAGAAATATTCCGGCGGCGATACATCTTCCGGCCCACTTGCCCAGCCGCCGGCACCGGTTGCATGAGACCCCATTACATAGGGTTCAGAGGTGGTAAGTTCCGGGTTTTCGTTCTTGGGGTCCACATCAGTGGCTGCCCACAAAACCGCCTGGCCAATGGTCATGCCAAGGAAATTTTCCCACCCAACCTCTTCAAGGTGAGGGTCTTGGAAGGCATGCATGGTCACCATATGGATGGGGCCGCGCCCGGCATTCACTTCGCTAATCAGCGCATGGTTGCGCAGGCAGGTGGGAATCGGCCTGTGGGTGAGATGCGAGACTTCCGGGTCGAGGTATTCCTTGCCAACCAGTTTCTGGAGTTCAGGAAACCACTTGGATTCATACTCTTCACCCAGACCGTTTTGGGTATAGGTTTTCAGGTGCAGGAAGTAGGCGCCGACCGGGCCATAGCCGTCCTTGAAACGGGCCAGCACGATGCGGTTTTCCATTTGGGTCATCTTGGCGCCCGCATTAATCATGAGCCCGTAGGCGGAGCCGGATGACCAGGGGGCGTACCAGGTGCGGCCGGCCCCTTCACCTACTGAACGGGGCTTGAATATGTTGGACGCGCCCCCGGCGGCGACGATAACCGTTTTTGATTTAAAGACATGGTAGTCGCCGGTGCGCACATTGAACCCGACGGCGCCCGCAATCCGGTTCTCTTTCGCATCGTCCAGCAACAGGTGGGTAACGCAAATGCGGTTGAACACCTTGTCGGCTGATTTCTTGGCCGCCTCGGCCACAATCGGCTTGTAGGATTCACCGTGGATCATGATCTGCCAGCGGCCTTCACGCAGGTAGGTCCCCGTTTTCGGGTTCCTCATGATCGGCAAACCCCACTCTTCGAACTGGTGAACCGTGGAATCAACATGCCGGGCCATGTCGAACAACAGATCTTCGCGCACTAAGCCCATGAGGTCGATACGCGCGTAACGGACATGATCCTCCGGGTTATTCTCACCCCAACGGGTTCCCATGTAACAGTTGATCGCATAGAGCCCCTGTGCAACAGCGCCGGAACGGTCGATATTGGCTTTTTCAGCCACGACAATATTCTTGTCCTGGCCCCAGAACCTGGCCTCCCAGGCAGCACCACTGCCGCCGAGGCCTCCCCCGACGACAAGAACATCAATGCCGTCTTCTGTGACGGTTTTGTAAGCCATCAGTAGTAAACCCCTTTTTTCATCTTCAGCCCGTTGGTTTCCAGAGTATGCAGGCCGTCATCGTCCATGCGGATGTACTTTGGCTCGCTGTAAAGCAGCTGACTGTCACGCATCTCTTCGTTAGGGCCGGGAACATCGGCCAGTTTGGGAATGCATGTGCCCCAGGGTTTTGTGGTGATCGGCGACAGGAAATCCTTCTCCGTGCCGTCCCGGAATTTTATCTTCCAGGCAATCGTGCCTTTTTCTTCCTCTCGGCGCACCCGGACGCTATGGCCAAGCGGTGCGAAGTCGGCATATCCACGAACGTCAATCGCAAATTGCGGGCAGGCTTTCACGCAGGAATAACATTCCCAGCACATGTCAGGCTCTATATTGTAGGCGCGGCGGTACTTCGGATCGATATGCATGATGTCCGAGGGGCAGATATCGACACAATGCCCGCACCCGTCGCATCTGGTCATGTAAACAAAGGTTGGCATTAAATGTTCCTCTTCATTCAATGATCGCTTGGAAAGCGCCTGTTTCTAGTAGTGCTGTGGTTTTTCGCGCTTGATACCCAGACCCATATCGAGCGGTGCATCTTTCAAAAGTTCCATGGAGTGCCGGTCACGGCTTGCAGGATCGGTTCTGTCCGCAGGTTCTGGAAGATTGTCCATGGAGCCGTCAGCCTTGGCTATCCGCTTTTGGAAGGCCGCAGCCGGCTTGAAGAACATATGGGCGAACTTCGACCAGAACACACCGCCAAAGAGAACCAGGCTGGAAACAATGAACGCCAGCAGAAACAGTGCGCTCAACCCTTTCGCGCCCGCAGCCTGGAAAATGGACCAGAGCAATCCGAACAGCGTGGTTCCCAAGAGGGAAAGAATAAACAAATCCGCGTGCACGATGCGGTACCAGGGGTTGCCTTCCGCTGCCACATCGACACGGATAAAGAACCAGAACCAGAAACCACCAATGCAGACCATCAACGCACCGATGTGCCACAAAAACGGCCAAATCCCGGGTGTTGATGCTCCCGGCGCTGCGTAGAAAAACACCATCACGAACGTGGCAATGAGAAAGAACACAAAGCCGTACATTGTGAGAAGATGTGCAATTCTCCGGTGGGGATTGCAAAACTCCGCCGATGTCAGCACATCCACGGCAGCGGTCTGGGCTGCGATCGAAGCCACTTCCGAACTCTCAAGAGACCGGGTGCGCGCCTCTTTGGCCTTACGGGCGTTATCAAAAAAGTACTCAGCACTTTTCTTGTGCAACACATCTATAATGGTGCCGCCCACAACGAGCAAAAGCATCAACAAAACAAATGCCTGCATGATACCGGCTGGTATGGCGTCCGAAAGTTCAGAAAATGGGTTCATGACGGCGCTCACTTTGGGTTCATCTGGTCCGGGTCGGCCAAAAGGCCAGGTCACGTACGGAAAAAATCCCCGGCCCGGGCTTTGGGTTTAAGGTTGTTTCGGGGTTTCGTAGTCCACTTCTTTTTGGAATGGTTCCCAGATTGTCTCGTACCCGACAAAGCCCTTTTTTGTGGGCTTCAATTGCCGTGTCTTAAAATAACGTGAGTGGCCTTCGGGAACTTCTGGTGTGTCCTTTTTCTCGCTCATTGATCCCCCCGATTAGTTCAATCGAAACCTGCGAAAACGAAGTATGGAAACTTAGCTGACTTGCATAACACAAAACAACTCCAATGTTTTAATTCATCGATTGTTTTTCTATTATTAATCGATACAATCGATTGAATTGCCATGACTTTGGATCAGTTGAAAATATTTGTCGAAGTCGCCGACCGCGGGCATGTGACCCGGGCTGCAAAAGCTCTGGGCTTGAGCCAGTCAACCGTATCATCTGCAATTGCCAATCTCGAAGGCAACTACGAAATCCGGTTGTTCGACCGGGTAGGCCGCGGCATCCGGTTAACCGGCAATGGCAAGGTTTTCCTGCGCGAGGCCCGTGCGGTTCTTAACCGGGCGGCGATGGCCAAGTCGGCTCTGCAGGACCTTGCCGGCCACCCCGGCCCTGTTGCCATTGGCGCAAGCCAGACAATTGCAGCCCACTGGCTGCCACGCCGGCTCGCAACATTCCATGCCGCCAATCCTTTGGTGCGGTTAGATGTGGTTATCGGCAACACTCATGACATCGAGACAGCAGTTGTTGAAGGAAGGGTAGATGTTGGACTTGTTGAAGGCCCTACCGAGCATCCTTCTCTGGTGCGCCGGCACATCGACTATGACCAGCTTGTTCTTGTGGTTGCCTCGAACCAGCCATCGCCGGTATACGGTCAAGGAGAGCTCGATCTTCGGGCTATCAATTGGGTTATCCGCGAGGCGGGCTCGGGCACCCGGCGCGGCCTTGAGGATTTGGCATTGCTTGAAGGCTTGTCGCTTAATGACCTCAGCATTTCCTTGGTGTTGCCGGCTAACGAAGCCATCCGTGAAGCAATTGAAGCCGGCGCGGGCGCAACAATCATCTCCCGGCACGTGGTTGCATCCGCCATCGAGGAGGGTAGGCTTCGCGAAATACCCATTGAATTGCCAAATCGGGAATATGCGCTCGTCCTTCACCGCGAGCGCCACATGACAGTAGCGGTGCGTGAATTGATCAATCGCATTTTGGGTGATGCTAATCAGACAAATGCGCGTTAACTTAAACAAAGAACCCAAGCGCCGGGGCGGCGAAAAAGGTGGCAGGTTATGGAGACATTGGAAGAGCTGAGACGGTTGACCACGGATCTGCCAGCCTCCCGTATGCTTGAAATTCTCATCAAGGAGAAGTTTCCAAACGAGACCGTTGTGACCGCATCTCTCAAATCGCCAAGTGTTGTGGTTTTGAAAATGGTTTCCGAAATTGACCCCGCAACACCTGTCATTTTTTGTCATCCCCAGCATGTTTTTCCTGAAAGTGAAAAGTACCGGGACGAATTGGTTGAGCAGCTTGGCTTGAGCAATGTGAAAGTGATGACCCGCGGCGACCGGTTGGCGGGAAAGCGTGAGTTTGAGCGCTATGAGCGTTTGTTGAGCGATACGCCGAACAGCGCCGGTTCCAGCCACGAAACCATCCATCTTCATGACACGCTGGCGCCATATAAGTGCTGGATTAAAGCTGTTTATCACGCAACACCTGAGGGGCTTGGCCCGCACCGTGTAAATGTTCACGGCGGAATGGTCATTGTTGATGTCTTGCGGCGGCGGACAACTGAGATGGTTGAC
>JBPCVY010000028.1:0-19655 GCA_051010055.1 Hyphomicrobiales bacterium
GTCCTCAATCTGGCGCACCGTTTCGTTGGTCAGGGGTTGCGCTTCTCCGGTTACACCAAAGGTGCCATCCTTCATATGCCTCCCAGCGCGCCCGCCAACCTGAGCAAGCTCTGCCGGTGTCAATTCGCGCACAATGCGACCGTCAAATTTCTTGGTGGCGGCAAAGGCGACATGGTCCACATCCATGTTAAGCCCCATGCCTATGGCATCGGTGGCAACGAGAAAATCCACATCACCAGATTGGTAAAGCTCTACCTGGGCATTTCGGGTGCGCGGGCTGAGCGCTCCGAGTACAACGGCGGCCCCGCCGCGCTGGCGTCGTATAAGCTCGGCGATGGCGTAAACGGTTTCTGCGGAAAAGGCCACGATGGCGGTTCTACGCGGAAGGCGAGATATCTTCTTCTGGCCGGCATAGGTAAGCGTTGAAAAGCGTGGGCGGGTGACCACGTTGATACCGGGCAGGAGTTTTTCCAAGAGCTCGCGGATGGTTGCCGCACCAAGCAGCATTGTTTCATGGGTGCCGCGCCGGTGCAGGATTCGGTCGGTGAAAATGTGCCCGCGCTCCAGATCGGCTGCAAGCTGCACCTCGTCAATGGCGAGAAAATCGACATTGAGGTCCTGGGGCATGGCCTCGACGGTGCATACGTAGTAGCGCGGTTCAGGGGGAATGATTTTCTCTTCACCGGTTATCAGCGCAACGGCCATCTCGCCAACCCGGCCGCACACTCTGTCGTAAATTTCCCGCGCGAGCAAACGTAGCGGCAAGCCAATCATGCCAGTTTCGTGGCCCAGCATGCGCGATACCGCTAGATGTGTCTTTCCGGTATTTGTTGGGCCCAGAACGGCGGTGACATTGCGGACGTTCTGCATCAGGCCTCTTTCTGGTTGGCGTTGCAAGGTGCTTTGACACCTTTCTGATTATCAATTGTCAGTTAAACATTACCACTGTCCCATGCAAGACCAGGTGACTTACCATTCAGCAATGTATCGTCCTCGAACAGTTCGTCAACTGGTGGAACGGGATGAGAACAAACCATGCCCGAATCGCTGACTCGCCCAGAATCCCCTTTTGTTCGCACGGCAAACCACTGTTTTTGCAAACAGTTTTACGTATTTTATCCACACTCCATTGTGGATAACCTGTTCGCCTGCGTTGAAAGCGTTAACCATTTTTTGCTCCTAGTTAATGAAACATTACAGCCGCCGACACGGACCAACCTGCGCGCGTTAACACCTGGAACGGTTGTGAACAAAGCATGTCCGAATCACTCAAATCATCATTTTCCCGTTTCGTTCACGGCCATATGTTGGGGTGCGCGCAACCACCCCCACCATATTCTGAATCAGCTGTTTGAAGCGCGCCATCTAAAGTGCGCTCGTGTTAACCAATTTGTTTCGAATTGAAACAGGTGGTGATTACCCGCCCCGGTGTGCAGTTTCAGAGCATGGATCTTGGCGGCGTTCTGTTGATGAATGCACAGACAGAGTTGTGGAAATCTGACTGGAACCTGCTCCGAAACAGCATCCAAACGTGAGTTTGATAGATGAGGACGCCGGTCCGGCTCAATTCAGAGCGGCTGTTTGCGAATTTATCGGCTTGCCGGAAATTGCGCCTTCTTTCATTACCAAATTAAACTTGCGCTCATGCATGACGCCGGAGGCGGCCACGGGCACAAGACGGGTGCCATTGCTGCCGGTAACCGGCGCATACCAAATGGTGTAGGGCTTGCCCGGGTCTTCGCGCCATTCCTTTTTCTTTTTGTTTGAAAGACCCGCAATTGGAGACATTGTCAACCGGCAGGCAAGCGCCGGGCCGCGATAGGAACCGGGGTCCTCCTTGGTGAAGGTTTTAGTGCCCGCTTTCTCAAATTTATAAGAGTAGATCACCTTGCCGGTATAAACCCAGTCGGTGCCGGAGCATGTTTTTTGCCGCTCCCTTTGCTGCGTGGCGCATAATGTGGGTGAGCGGATTGGTAACTGATGATTTTATGACCTTTGCAACCTCTTTCTCACGGTAAGGGGCGATTTCATAGTTGCGCTTCACATCGGGTGCTTTTTTCCCGGTCCAGGAAATGGCGATGTGGCGCTTTTTCTTTTTTGAGTCCGATTTCATAACGAACGAGGTAGGCACCACATTGCGCTTGCCGACCACGCCGCGGGCGGTCATGTCCACTTTGGCATTGGCAAAAAACTTTACAAAACCCTTCGCCCGGATGGCCACATTGGTGGTGTAGGCGTTTTCATCAATCTTCATGTCGAGATTGATTTTGTAAACCTTCATGCCGAATGCGTGGACGTCGTAGCGCATCTGAATGCGGTCCGCAGCCTCAACTGGAAGGCTGGACGCCGCCAGAAATGCTGCCAGGGGGGCTGTGAACGCAAGACGGGAATGTTGCTGCCAGTTCTTGAAAATTTTTATCATTTTTGTCCTGGATCAATATCAAAATGCACGTGAAATGCCGGATGTAGTTAGCCTAATGGCGTGTGCGGGTTCATATTCGCCAGAATTACGGCAAAAGTCAGTCTTTGCATGCACCTTCTCTCTTGACGAAAGCTTGCCTGGAGCATATACGAACCCGACTTTGGCGCTGGATACGATCGCGCCGTATTGGAATTCTATAGCACACTGGAGCTGACCAATGGCCCGTCGCTGCGAGCTAACTGGAAAATCTGTTCAGGCTGGTAATAATGTCAGCCACGCCAACAATAAATCCCGCCGCCGGTTCATGCCGAACCTGTGCGATGTTCACCTCATGAGCGATGCTCTTGGACGTTCATTTTCGTTCAAGGTAAGTGCTGCAGCGCTACGCTCGGTTGAACACCGTGGCGGCCTTGACCGGTTCTTGAGAAAGGCACGCGATTCTGAGCTTTCCGCAAAAGCGCTGAAAGTGAAAAAAGACATCGCCAAGAAAGAAGCCGCTGCCGCTTAACCAGAGCGGGTCTTAAGGTTTCAAACCCGCAACTGTGTGCTGGCCACCGGTTGTGGGTTTTTTCATGGGCGATTATCTGCCGGGCCAGGAAAACTGCATCAAGAGCGTGCGCTGAACCCCGCGATTAAAATTATCATCGGAAATCAACGTGAAGATGAGCCGGCCCGCGGCATCGCGGTGCGCTGAGAGCCCTTCCATATTATCAACTGAATGTCCCGGTGCAGATGCCTCCATCAGGATCCGCCCATCAAGGGCGCCGCCGCCAGCTAAGTCTTTTGCCGCCACCAGCCGCATGGCAACGCTTGGAAGTTTCAGAGCGCCTAACCGGCGTTCAAGCAACACAATGTCACCACCCTCCAGGATTGTGACGTCGGTGATCGAATATTTCTGGCGCCTGCGGATGGAAAACCGTTCAGCCTTCTTACGGCTCTTTTTCCAAAGATAGCCGATGACGTTTCCGTTCTTGTCCAGATTGCGTTCAGAAATCGCAATGAGCTTGCCGGCATTCGTCCCTGACGTAAATCGCCCCACCGCCTCCAGCTCCTTGTTATCGGGGCCTTTAATGAGCCCTTTCGGCACCTTGATGGTTTCCGATTTTCCGGTAATGCCGTTCTGATAAAGCTCGATACGCGGTTCACGCTCAAACCCAACGAGGATGCCATCTTCCGGCCTATCACCATTGAAGGCAATGGATTCAGCGTCCTGGTTGCGCTTGCGCTTAAAGGGTTTGCCTTTGCTGTTTAACAGCGGACCCATGGTTGGCGCGGCGATGCCCGTAAGGCGGCCGTTTTGATGGACAAGGTGTGCCCGAAACCACCAGGCCCGGTCGCTTGTGGCTATGAACCGGCTGCCATCGGCATTTACCAGAATGCCAGAAAACCCGCCGAAGACGCGCTTTTTTGAACGCAGAACCAGACCACCGAGATATTCAAGTTCGCCGAACTTGGTTCGGCTTTCATCAAGATTGGAAAAGGGCACTGGCCGTACGGTGACGTTTATGTCATTTGCCAGTGCTGGGCTCAGAATCGCCAAAACCGTTAGCGCAAAGACAAACTTGCCGAAACGGTCCAGGGCCCACATGCCGCGCCCTCTACGAGGCCTTCGCTCGTGGAGGCGCCATCCTTGAATGTACCTCTTTTTCTTCAAACAGCTCGGCAAGTTTTTCCGTCATGGCGCCGCCCAGCTCCTCTGCGTCCACAATGGTTACAGCGCGCTTGTAGTAGCGGGTAACGTCGTGGCCAATGCCGATGGCGATGAGCTCAACCGGCGAACGGGTTTCGATTTCTTCGATAACCTGGCGCAGATGACGCTCAAGGTAGCTGCCCGTGTTGACAGAAAGAGTTGAATCATCAACCGGCGCGCCATCAGAAATAACCATCAGGATACGCCGTTGCTCTGGCCGGGCAAGCAGCCTGCTATGGGCCCAAATCAGCGCTTCGCCGTCAATATTTTCCTTCAACAGGCCCTCACGCATCATCAGGCCAAGATTGCGCCGTGCGCGCCGCCAGGGCATGTCTGCGGCCTTGTAGATGATGTGGCGTAAATCGTTGAGCCTGCCGGGCGAGGCCGGTTTGCCGGCAGCCAGCCATTCCTCGCGCGCCTGCCCGCCCTTCCAGGCGCGGGTGGTGAACCCGAGAATTTCAGTTTTCACGCCGCACCGCTCAAGGGTGCGCGCCAGAATATCTGCACAGGTTGCGGCGACAGAAATGGGCCGCCCGCGCATGGAGCCTGAATTGTCCAAAAGCAAGGTTACAACCGTGTCGCGGAATTCGGTATCAAGCTCAACCTTGAATGAGAGCGGGTGCATAGGGTCGGTGACCACACGGGACAAACGGCCCGCATCAAGAATGCCCTCTTCCAGGTCAAATTCCCACGACCTGTTCTGCTGGGCCAGAAGCCGGCGCTGGAGCCGGTTGGCAAGGCGCGCGACCACCCCTTGCAGGGATGCAAGCTGCTTGTCGAGATAATTGCGCAACCGGGTGAGCTCTTCGGGGTCACACAAATCCTCAGCCGCAATCACTTCATCGAATTTGTTTGAGAACACCTTGTAGGCGTTCTCATCAGCGCGGTTGGAGAACGGGGTTTGCGGTCGGAACGGTTCTGAGCCATCGGGTGCTTCATCTGAATCGAAATCATCCGGCAGATCATCGACGTCAATCTCAACTGCATCTTCTTCGGTTGCCTGAGTGTCACCATCAACCTGTTCGGAGCGCTCAGCGGATTCGGCCTCAGAATCGGCATCTGACTGCTGCTCTGATTGATCAGGATCACCTGCATCGGGATCGGCCTGATCATCATTGTCCTCGTCCGTATTGTCCGGGTCATCGCCGAGCTCATCAGCCATATCAAGCGAGGCAATGATGTCGCGAGTCATGCGCGCAAAGGTTGTTTGGTCTTCCAGGCGTTCTTTCAGCTCATCAAGCTGGCTTCCGGCCTTTTGCTCAATCCATGGCCGCCACAAATCCACCAAAAGCTGAGCGTTTTGCGGTGCTTCTTGTCCAGTGAGCCGTTGGCGCACCATAAGTGCAAGAGCTTCTTCAAGGGGGGCATCGCTTCGCTCGCGTACATTTTCGGTACGCGCATCCTGATAACGGTTGTCCAGCATGGCAGTGAGGTTATCGGCCATGCCTTTCATTTTGCTGGCGCCAATTGCTTCTATGCGGGCCTGCTCCACCGCTTCAAACACCGCGCGGGCATTTTGTCCTTCAGGAGACATGCGCGCATGAATGGCATCATCATGGTTGGCGATGCGCAGCGCAAAACTGTCGGCGATGCCACGGGTGATAGCCACAGAGGATTTGGTCAAATCCCGTTCCACCTGAGGCATTCTTGCCTTATTGCCGCTGATGGAAGGTTTTTCGGCGCCAAAGGTAACGGTCAATTCCGGGTCTTCGGCAATGGTGCGCATGGCAAGCACAACCGACCGTTTGAACGGTTCAGCCGGAGACTCGAAATCCTTTACCATCTGGAGGCCTTCCGGTTCTTACGACAGGACAGCATTGGCCGTTGATTCCGGCAGCTCCTCGCCCATGCAGCGCTGGTAGAACTCTGCAACCAGGCCACGCTCCAACTCGTCGCACTTGTTGAGGAACGTCAACCTGAAGGCAAAGCCAAGATCATCGAAAATCTCGGCATTTTCCGCCCAGGTGAGAACCGTCCGCGGGCTCATGACGGTAGACAGATCACCGTTCATAAAGGCTTCCCGGGTAAGGTCGGCAACCCGGACCATATTGGAAACGGTCTCGCGGCCTTCCTTGTTCTGGTAGTTCTTGCACTTGGCTTCGATAATTGCCGTTTCATTGTCGTGCGGCAGATAGTTGAGCGTTGTGACAATCGACCAACGGTCCATTTGACCCTGGTTGATTTGCTGGGTGCCGTGATAAAGGCCGGACGTATCACCAAGGCCCACCGTGTTTGCGGTTGCAAACAGCCGGAACCAGGGGTGCGGGCGGATCACCCGGCTCTGGTCGAGCAGGGTAAGCTTGCCGGAAACCTCCAGCACGCGCTGGATAACAAACATCACATCCGGGCGCCCGGCATCATATTCATCGAACACAATTGCCGTGTTGGTTTGCAGCGCCCACGGCAGAATGCCTTCACGGAATTCCGTGACCTGTTTTCCGTCTTTGAGAACAATCGCGTCCTTGCCTACCAAGTCGATCCTGGAAATATGGCTGTCGAGATTGACGCGCACGGTCGGCCAGTTAAGGCGGGCTGCCACCTGCTCAATATGAGTGGACTTACCGGTGCCGTGATAGCCGGTGATCATTACGCGCCGGTTATGGGCAAATCCCGCAAGGATTGCCAGAGTAGTCTCCCGGTCGAAAATATAATCTTCATCCAAATCGGGCACATGTTCATCGGCCTGCGAAAACGCAGGTACTTCCATGTCACTATCGATCCCGAAAAGCTGACGCACTGAGACTTTTAAGTCCGGCTGAACAAGCTCGGCGCCATTTATATGGGCATCCATTTTCTCTATATCTCCGATTTTCGGCGGGAGTTATCAATCAGGTTGCGGAACCTAGTTTGCAAAACTGGTATCATGCAAGCGCTTGATTGCGAAATATATGGCTCCAATTGCGCCAAATATCAACAAAAACCAGCGGATTTAAGATAATCGTAGGCTTGAACAATTTCCCGGAACCGGTCCTCGGAAGCACGGCTGCCGCCATTTGCGTCCGGATGGTGCCGTTTGACCAGGGATTTGTACTGCTTTTTCACCTCTTCCGGGCTGGCATTAGCATCAAGGCTTAGCGCCTGCAACGCCTTGCGCTCGGCGTTGCGGACAGCGCGACGCGGCTCTTCTGGCTTGGGATTTGCGCCGTTCTCCCCGAATAGGCCAAACGTGTCCGTAAATTGCGGTGATTGGCGGTAGCCATCGGTGCTAGTCTTTTTTACTTTTTCCTTGCCGGTTTTGGATGCATTAGCGCCCATACGCCATGTGGGCCGGTGGCCAGAGCGCGCGTCTGCCTGGAAGGCTTGAACATCGTCCTCCTTCATGCCCTTAAAATAATTGTAGGACTTGTTGTACTGGCGTACATGGTCGACGCAAAAGTGATAGTACTCACCTTCACTCTCACGCCCGCGCGGGGCCGGGAATTTGCCAGGTTTATCGCAGTCCGGCCAATCGCACCCGCGCTCTTCCTTGCGCAGGAGACGATCTTCGTCGGGCTTGACGCGAATTTTGTCGAAATATTTTGAATCAAGTTTCATGGACCGCGTATAATAAACTTTTTGATGGGCTCTGCATAGGAATGATCACCTTGCTCATCCAGTTTTCACCGGGAAGGATTAAAAAATAATGGCGTCCGTTCGCGAAACCATGCGCAAAAAGCTCGAGGCAGCTTTCAACCCGGCTGAACTGGATCTGCGTGACGATTCTCATCACCATGCGGGCCATTCCGGTGCACGGCCGGAAGGTGAAACCCACTTCACAGTTCATATTGTGGCAGAGGCGTTCAACAGTGCGTCGCGCCTGGAACGCCATCGCATGGTCAACAAGGCGCTTTCAGAAGAGCTGGCTGGCCCGGTTCATGCCCTGGCAATCAAGGCATACGCTCCTGGCGAGCATGGCTGACTGCAGCGTTTGCCTTTTCACGCTGGGCGCGCAAGGCCATGTACTCGGCAAATCCCATTCCGGCCCCGCCGCGTTTGTGAAAGTAAACCTGGCGCGCCAGCGCATGCATCGGTGGTGTTGCCAGCAGCATATTGAGCAGCCAGTTGGGCGGTGCGAGATCGAGCCCCGCGCGCATGAGCTTCTTGACCGCAAAGCGTGGCACCTCTTTCCTTAAAATCGTTTCCGGCGCAGGGCCCAAATCCTGCAGGTAATCGCAAATCGCCTGCGCTGCCCGCCGTCCCGACCGAAATGCCAGGAAAATCCCGCCACCGGTCATCGGCGATACCAGGCCGGCGGCATCACCTATCAGCAAAACTCCAGGAGCAGCAAAGTTCTTGAGCGCACCACCACACGGAATGAGACCGGAGCGGCGGCCAACAATTCTCGCGCTGCCATAACCGAACAAATGATCGGTCCGCTTTAGAAATTTGTTGAGATCCGGCTTGCGGCCATGCCCGGTTGCAAGGCCAATTTGCGTCACGTCCGGCCCGGCAGCGGCCCAGGCCAGATAGCCGGGCGCAATGTCTGAATTGACAAAACAGTGGAGCAGGTTTCCATCCACCTGGCCAAGGTTCTCGTATTCGATTTCAAGGCCGGTGAGGAATTTCTTGTTTCTATCCAGGTCAAAGGTTTTGGCAACGGTTGAACGTGCACCATCGGCGCCGACGATTATTTGTGCGGAAATATCCGGTTGTCTCAGTTTGATGACGCCGTCCTGCCTGCCAGCACCCTCAAGCCGCGTGCCGCAGAAAAGGCGGGCCCCGGCACGCTCGGCTTCATCGGCTAGCCAGCGCAACAAATCTGCCGTTTGGGTAGTGAGGAAATAATAACCCGGCGCAAACAAATCCACCGAAGACAGATTGGGCGCATAAAGGCGCACCCCGTGCACATGGCGCGTCAGCCGGTGGGGCACATCAAGTTCATTTGCTGCTTCCTTCACCAGAATGCCTGTGGTGTGCACTCGCGCGCCAGGTTCTGCCTTTGCGTCAATCACGGCTACAGAAAGCCCACGCAACGCGGCGGTGCGGGCGCAAACCAGGCCAGCAAAACTTGCGCCCACAATGGCAATGTCAAAATGTTGGGTCATAAAAAAGCCCTGCCTTGAATTTCAAATCAAAACAGAATCTTCACCGCAGACTTAGGCGAAATCACGGCCCGGAGGCTCTAGGTTTTGGATTTGGTTACTGGTGTGATGCGCAACAGGCTCAATTGATTGCGGTTCTTCCGCACAACTTCTAATGCATAGCCATAGAAGGTAAACACCTGGCCCACCTCAGGAATAATGCGGGCTTCGTGGATAACCAATCCGGCGATGGTGGTTGCCTCTTCATCTGGCAAGTCCCAGTCCATTGCGCGGTTTAGATCGCGCACGGTCACCGTGCCGTCCACAAGCAGCGCACCACCGGCCTCGCGCCGCACGCCCGGGGTTGTGATGACATCATGCTCATCGGCAATGTCACCGACAATTTCTTCAAGAACATCTTCCAACGTCACCAGGCCTTGCACCTCGCCGTACTCGTCAACCACCAGTGCAAAGTGGGTTTTTCGGCGGCGGAAGGCTTTCAGCTGGTCGGCAACCGAATTTGTATCTGGCACATACCAGGGCTCGGTGCACAGGCTGGCAATATTGATTTTCGAGGCATCGCCGCGTTTTTTCGACAAGGCGCCCAGCAAATCCTTGGCGTGCAAAATGCCGGTAATATTGTCCGGTTCTTCGACCCATACAGGCACCCGGGTGTGGCCGCTTTTGAGCACATCCTTGATGAGTTCGGCGGGCGGGCGGTTAATTTCCACCGTAAACATGTTCGTCCGGTGCACCATCACGTCGGATACCTCAAGCTCGCGCAAGTCGAGAATAGAGCCGATCATGTCGCGGTCGTCTTTGATAAAGCCGCCTTCAAGATGGTGCAGGTTAATTGTGCCGCGCACCTCATCTTGCGGCGACATTTCGCTGCCATTGGTGTAGCCAGCGCCAAACCGCTTCAGGGTGAATTTCACAATCTGATCCACCGCTGCCGAAATCGGGCCGAACAGGTTCACCACCACCCGTACCGTCGGAGCGACCGCAAGAGCCATTTTGTCGTGGTTCAAAATTGCGTAGGTTTTCGGCAGCACTTCGGCAAACACCAACACCAATGCGGTCATAACCAAAGTGGCGATAACCACGCCGCTGTCGCCAAACAAATCGATGAAAAGGGCGGTTGCCAGGGCCGAGGCGAGAATGTTTACCAGGTTATTGCCAAGCAGAATTGCCCCGATTAGGCGCTCACGCACCTCTATCAGGCCCTTGACGATTTTGGCGCGGGCATTGCCCTGCCGTTCCAGCTCATGCATGCGCGCCCGCGAGGTGGCGGTCAACGCGGTTTCAGAGCCGGAGAAGAAGGCCGACAATACTAACAGCGCGACGATAGCGCCCACTGTGATGGCAATGGTGAGGGTCATTGGTTCGAGTTTACAGACTCAATTCGGTTTTTAGAAAGTTGCGGAGTTCATCTTCCTTAACGTTCCGGTTCACGTAGGTATCGCCGATGGATCGTGCAAGGATGAAGGTCAATTTTCCATCAAGCGCTTTCTTGTCCTGATACATCGCGGCAACAAGAGTATCCTCATCAGGGGTGGCGCCGCAAATGTCGCCAACCCTGGTTGGCAGGCCCACCAACTTCAAATGCGCCTCAACGCGCCCCGCCAAGCCTTTTTCGCATTCACCGCGTGCTTCGCAAAAGCGGAACGCCATGGCCATGCCAACGGCAACCCCTTCTCCATGCAACAAGCGGTCTGAGTAGCCGGTCGCTGCCTCTAGCGCGTGGCCAAACGTGTGCCCAAGATTTAAAAGGGCGCGCACGCCGCCTTCTTTTTCGTCTTCGGCAACGATATCTGCTTTCATGCGGCAACATGTTTCAACTGCCCGCATGCGCACCTGCATATCGCCGGCAAACAGCCGTGGCGCATTTTCTTCAAGCCAGGTGAAAAAGCCCGCATTTCCCAGCAAACCGTATTTGGCGACTTCTGCATATCCTGCCCGCATTTCACGTTCGGGCAGGGTATCGAGAAGGGCTGTGTCGGCAAGAACGAGCACCGGCTGGTGAAAAGCGCCAACAAGGTTCTTGCCGGCCCTTGCATTGATGCCGGTTTTACCGCCCACAGAGGAATCAACCTGGGCAAGCAGGCTGGTTGGTATCTGGATGAACGAAACGCCCCGCCGCAGGATTGCTGCGGCAAAACCTGCCAGATCGCCAATCACGCCGCCGCCGAACGCAATGATCGTATCGCGCCGCTCGATACCTGCGGAAAGCAAAAAATCGGTGGTTTCAAACAGATGCGCGTTGCTTTTTGTTGATTCACCTGCAGGCAGCACGAGAGTGTCATGTTCAATGCCGCCGGCGCTAAGCGCATCTTGCAGGGCGACAAGGTGCGCTGCTGCAACATTTTCATCAGTGATGATTGCGGTTTTATGCCGTGCAAGATGTGGTGCTATATGTTCAACCGCTGCTGCCAGGAGGCCGGGGCCGATAAGGATGTCGTATGCCCGCTCGCCCAAATCGACATTGACGGTAATTGTGTCTGCACTGTTCATGATCGGCTTTCAGGTTCTGTCAGGTGCCCGGTCAGCGCCTCAATGATCAATGTCACAATTTGCTGGTGGGGAACGTCTTTACTTTCAACGGTCACATTTGCCAAGCCATAGACCGGATAGCGTTGGGCAATGAGATCGTTGAGGATTTGCTCAGGATTGCCCTGCTGCAGCAAGGGCCGCCCGCCGCGCCGGCTCACGCGCTTGAGCAGTAATGCGGTATCGGCCTTCAGCCAGACGGATATGCCGGCTTCGCCAATAATGGCGCGGGTTTCAGCATCCATAAAAGCGCCGCCGCCGGTTGCCAGAACCTGCGGGCCTGATTGAAGTATGCGCGCGATCACGCGCTTTTCCCCGGCGCGGAATTCCTCTTCGCCATAATCGGCGAAGATTTCGGGAATTGTTTTTCCGGCAGCGCGCTCGATCTCCGCATCCGCATCGTTGAAGGGTAAATCGAGCCGTGCAGCTAAGCGCCGACCGACGGTAGTTTTCCCCGCTCCCATAAGCCCGACAAGAACAATCGACCTGGCGCCCAGA
Organism: Hyphomicrobiales bacterium; assembly: GCA_051010055.1. GTDB lineage: Bacteria > Pseudomonadota > Alphaproteobacteria > Rhizobiales > CAJQND01 > CAJQND01. The sequence continues at coordinate 12,158 of JBPCVY010000028.1, forward strand.
AGGGACAAAAGGGCCGCGTTTTCTTCTGCGGTGGTTATTTTTGGTTCGTTTTTTTGCATGTTGCGCGACCTATAACCCGGCTTGTTTGGTGGTGCAAAGGGGCACATGCGTCAACAGGTCTTGGACATGGCGCGCGAACATATGTAAAACGTGTTCCATAGAGTGATTTTCGACTTCAGATGTGGCGAAAGAATAAATGCCGGACAGTATTCGCTTTCTGTTAATCTTGGCGTGCTTGGGTGGTGCCATATATGGCGGCATCTGGTGGCTCTCCGAATATGGGCCCCAACCGCAGGAGATTATCAAGAAAATTCCTAATGACCGGTTCAATACCAACAACTAGTCAACACAAGACACAGCTCAGCTCCGGTGATGCTTTCCTGATTGAGAGTTTCCTTGAAATGCTGGCCGCTGAACGTGGTGCTTCAGAAAACACATTACAGGCATATACCCGCGATCTTTCCGATTATGCTGGGTTTTTGAACGCCAGCCGGTCTTCCACCCTACGCACCGCCTCACCTGACGATGTGCGCGGTTATCTGAGCGCGCTGGATGCTCAAGGCATGGCAGCCTCTACCGCTGCAAGACGTTTGAGCGCGGTTCGCCAGCTCCACAAGTTTCTTTTTGCCGAAGGGGTGCGCGAGGACAATCCGGCAACCAGCATTGATTCGCCCCGCCAGGGCCGGCCTTTACCGAAAACCCTTTCAGAGGCGGATGTCTCGTCGCTGCTTGATCAGGCGAATGCTGAAACAACTAGGCCAGCGCCGGGCGGTTCCGTTTTACGCGCCCACAGGATGGCCTGTCTGTTGGAGTTGCTTTACGCCACGGGGCTTCGTGTTTCCGAACTTGTAAGCCTCAAGCTTTCCGCAGTTGAGGCAGATGAGTCGGTGATGACAATCCGGGGCAAAGGCGGGCGAGAGCGCATGGTGCCGCTCAGTCGGGCAGCGCGCGCTGCCGTTTCCGCATACCGCAAGGCGGCTGCCAAGGCGGGCAAAGCCCTTGAGGAAGGTGACGGCTGGCTGTTTCCCTCCCGCGCCGCCCAGGGCCATATGACCCGCCAGAACTTCGCACTTGAACTTAAACAGCTGACTGCCCGCGTCGGGCTGCAATCTGCAAATATATCACCACACGTTTTGCGGCACGCCTTTGCCAGCCATCTTCTTGCCCATGGTGCTGATTTGCGCGCCGTTCAGCAAATGCTTGGCCATGCTGATATTTCCACAACCCAGATTTACACCCATGTGCTCTCAGAGCGGCTGAAAAAGGTTGTCAACGATCACCATCCTTTGGCCGGGGGCAACTTGACACGAAGCTGAACAAACACCACCCTTTCATCAGATGAAAACCTGGGTTATATGGCCAGCCTGCTATAAGCCCCTCAGCTTCAAGGATTTCATTTTTTATGCGCACCTATCTTGATTTCGAAAAACCTGTCGCCGAGCTTGAAGGCAAAATTGCCGAGCTTAAGGCCCTTTCTGATGACGACGATACCGTTGATGTGGGCCGTGAAACAAAACGGCTGCAGAAAAAGGCCGCCGAGGCACTTGATGAGCTCTATACAAGCTTGTCGCCGTGGCAGAAAACGCAAGTTGCGCGCCACCCAGAACGACCCCACGCTTCTGACTATATCGGCCAGCTCATTATCGACTTCACACCCTTTGCCGGTGACAGGGCATTTGCCGACGATGCGGCCATTCTCGGCGGGCCGGGAAGGTTCCGCGGCGATTCAGTTATGGTCATCGCCCATGAAAAGGGCTCCAACACTGAAAGCCGGCTGAAACACAATTTCGGCATGGCCCGGCCCGAAGGTTACCGCAAGGCGGTGCGGCTGATGGAGATGGCCGACAGGTTTTCCATACCGGTGATTTCCTTTGTGGACACTGCAGGGGCCTATCCGGGCATTGGCGCTGAAGAGCGCGGACAGGCCGAGGCCATTGCCCGCTCAACAGATTGTTGCCTTGCACTGGGCGTGCCTGTGATTGCCACGGTTATCGGTGAGGGTGGTTCAGGTGGCGCCATCGCGATTGCCACGGCAAACACAACCATCATGCTGGAGCATGCCATTTACTCGGTCATATCACCGGAAGGGGCAGCCTCGATCTTGTGGCGCGATGCCGCCCGCGCCCAGGATGCGGCAACGGCAATGAAAATCACGGCCCAGGACCTCAAAAAGCTTGGCGTTATCGACAAGATTGTCGAAGAACCAGCAGGCGGTGCGCACCGCGATCCGCAAGCAGCCGTTGATGCTGTGGGCGATACAATCGCTGCCACCCTTGAAGAGCTCTCCAACCTGGATGCAGACGGCCTGCGCAAGGCACGTCGCGAAAAATTCCTGAACATCGGCCGCGATCTATAGTTCTCGGGTAGATCAACTTAACCTCCTTTTATACCGTTCGCGGCAGTTGGCTTCGGGCTGCGCTCGCGCCCCTGATCCGCCATTTCAAAAATAGATTTTATGTTCCAGTTTCAATGTGCAGATTGGCGGACTAAAATTCGGGCGGTAGAGTAACGGCCAGTCTTCAATCGCAACGGCACGTCCGATCATGGCACTCCGGAAACCACTTCAGGGCAACGCGGCAGACGTGCTCTCAAAGCTGCTCACAAGCGCGGCGTTGATTTCATTGCCGGGCGCTGTCAAAGCAGGTGACCTGGAAGAGTTGAAAAAGGAAATTGAGCTGTTGCAGGAAAGGCTGCCGCAGCTTGAAGCCACAACTGTTTCTGACCGGCAGGAACCGGGCAGCGCGGTGATTCTGCGCCGGGGCCAGGGCACCTTAGGAGATTGGAAAATTGACCGGGCCAGCGATGTGCAGATGCCGGCGGACCGTGGCGCTACAATTTCCATACTTCCCACTGCTGGGCTAACGGAAGGCGTGACCGAGATTTCTGTCGAGGGTTATGTAAAGGGAGATTTCATCGCAGATTTTGACCAAAGCAATCTAGGCACCACGTTCACCAATGGCGCCGGTAATGATGCGAATTTTCAACCTGATCAGCTTTTCAGCACAACAGCTGGCCAGACGCGCTTGCGCCTGCGGGGAGTGACCGACACAAAACTTGGCCGCATGCGCGCATTCATCGAAACCGATTTTTTTTCGACATGCGATGATCAAAAATGTAACCGGCTACGCCACGCCTTGGGCATATGGGACGCAACAGATAGTTTGAGCCTGGCAATAGGCCGGTTCTGGCGGCTGGGCTATGACCAGATCAGCGGCATCCGCCTAGTCGACTTTGGCGGTTCGGCGGGTGAGCCGGAAAACTCCCGTGTTGAGCAAGTAAGGGTGACCTACACCAAAGGCCCGGTAGAGTTTGTGTTCGGGGTGCAGTCTCCAAATAATTCTACTGCGGTGAACACCGAGGCAGCCGGCATTGGGACAGGAACCTCCAAAAGTTTCGGCACTGCAGCCTATGTTGACACCCCCGGCTGGCCCCGGCTTGGCGGCCACTTGTTGTACCAGGCGAGCCCTGATCGACGGTTCTTTTTAGGCGGTGAAATTCAACAGCACAGTATGGATGTGAACGCCGCTGGGATCGCTGGCCCGATACCCCGGGCGAACGACAAAGAGCTCGGGTGGATCAGCTCTGCAGGCACCAAATATGCGATAAACGACCGGGTTACATTCACGGGCCGCATTGCTTTTTCCAGTGGCATGAATGCGCTCATTGCGGGGGCTGGGGCTTCAACCACAATCAATGACACCGCTACTGCCATTCGCGTTAACAAAGCTTGGGGAGGTTTTGCCGGAGCCGGAATTTCCTTGACCGACAGGCTTTCCTACAACGTTCAGTGGGGGTTTGCTGATCCGTTCGACAGGGCAATGCGGGGCAACGGCATATCCTGGTCGCACGTCCATACAGTTCACAGCAATATCTTATGGCGTCCGGTATCAGAAGTGCGCCTTGGCTGTGAACTTATGTGGTCACAGAAAACCAATGGCAAAAACTTCCTCGCCTCCGCCGCCGGGGAAGGCCGCCGACGTCAAGAACGGGCATTGCGTGGCCAATTTGCAGCATGGTTCTTTTTCTGAGTTTTGGTCGGCGCAGACCCCGGCGCGCCAGAATTTCCGGGCAGAGTTGCTTGTGAATATATTAGGAGTGAAAGATTGATTTCCACAGGCGGGCAGGCAAAACCAAAATTTATTCAAATTTTTTGCAAGAGACGGGATTGAACCTGCTATTCCAAGTGCATTCGAACACTGAATCGCGCGTTCATAATTGGTTAGAGAAGCAGATTGAGCACAAAGACAAAAAGACCGGAGAATCGCTACGTCAACGATTTGAGACGGATTGGCTTTAGCCAAGACCAGGTGCTCTTAATACGTGGCTCTGTTGTGCCAATCGGGCTTTCGTTGTTGTTTTTGGCAGCCACGGCGCTGATCGTTGCAAGCATCTACACACCATTTGCCGAAGTGCGCCTGCTTATCGTGATTGCGGCCGTTATCGGTGGCTATATGGCGCTCAATATTGGCGCAAATGATGTGGCAAATAATATGGGGCCCGCCGTTGGCGGCAAGGTGCTGACAATTACCGCTGCCGTTGCGATTGCGGCAGTTTGTGAGAGCGCCGGGGCGCTGTTGGCCGGTGGCGACGTGGTCACGACGGTTTCAAAGGATATTATTGCGCCTGGCGAAGGTGTCAGCGTGGCCGAGTTCAGAAATCTAATGTTGAGCGCGCTTCTTGCAGCTGCATTGTGGATCAATCTGGCGACAATTCTCAGCGCCCCTGTCTCAACCACGCACTCGATTGTTGGCGGCGTCCTTGGCGCCGGCGTGGCCGCAGCAGGGCTAACGGTGGTAAACTGGGCAACCATGACGAAAATTGCCGCCAGCTGGGTGATTTCTCCGGTCTTCGGCGCAGTTGTTTCCGCAGCAATTCTGCTCTTTGTCAAAACGCAGATATTGAACGTTGACGACCGGCTGTCTGCGGCAAAGAAATGGGTACCTCTGCTCATTGCCCTGATGGCAGCATCTTTCGCAGCCTATATGGCGATGAAAGGTCTGAAGAAAGTTTGGAAACCCACCGAAATCGGTATTGTGGCGTTTTCGATCGCAGCCTTCATCCTCGCGTTCTTCCTGTCGCGGCCCTACATTGCCAAGCGCGTTCAGGGGTTGGAAAACAGAAAGAAGGACGTTTATACGCTCTTTGATCTCCCGTTGATTTTTGGCGCTGCACTTCTTTCATTTGCACACGGCGCAAATGATGTGGCCAATGCGGTCGGCCCTCTGGCGGCTATCGTCTCTACAATCGGTTCAGAAACAGAAATTGCAGGAAAAGTGTCAATCCCGCTCTGGGTGATGATCGTCGGTGCTTTCGGCATTGCGCTTGGTCTTGGCCTGTTCGGGCCGAAGCTGATTGCGGTGGTCGGTGAAAAAATTACAAGGCTCAATTCTCCACGCGCATTTTGCGTTGCCTTGTCAGCTGCCATCACGGTGCTGATTGCCACAACCCTCGGCCTGCCGGTGAGTTCAACCCACATTGCGGTTGGGGCAGTGTTCGGTGTCGGGTTCTTGCGGGAATTTTCTGAAAACCCGAACAAGAAAAAACTAAGGCCTGGCCATAAACTCAATGCCACTGCAAATGAAGCATTCAACAGTCGTGTAGTGCGCAAAAAGAGGCGGTTGGTCCGGCGGCGATTCGTTCTCTCGATTGCCGCAGCATGGGTAATTACAGTACCGGCATCGGCTCTTCTTGCAGCTTCGATTTATGGGTTGTTGCAACTTCTGTGATCCACGGCCTCAATTCACCGAATTGCCTTATGAGGTTTAAAAAATCTTCCCGGTAAACCACCTTGGGCGCATCTTCTATCAGCGCCCAGTGTCGTTCGCGCTTGTTCATTTCCGGCCAGCTGTCAACTTGTTCTGTTACCAGATACGGATAGTAAGTTGCCGGAATCATTGACTTTCCGTTCTCCGACGTTTTGCTGATCAAGACGGTCAAAGGAAAGTCTTCCAGCACTATTCCTTTTATGCCGGCCTCCTCAAACCCTTCGCGTTGGCAGGTTTCGTGGTGGGTTTCGCCTTTCTTTGAAAGGCCCTTAGGAAGGATCCAGCGGCCCCGCGTTTGCGATGTTACAAACAAGAGTGCAATCGCAGTTTCTTTTATGTCGAATGGAATAATACCAACCCGGTGCATAGGCGTTCTCATTTCGCTTCCGTAACTAAAGTTGCAAATGTACTACGAATTTCACCGTCACGGAAATTCGCCCTGTGTACAAAGTGAAAATGGCGAAGAATTTTGGCGGTTCTTCCCCAAAATCCAGAAATCGTTTAAAGTTTTCCCACATCAGCTGGGAGGTGTCAGATGCCTATTTTCCTGGACCGTCACGATATGGTTGAGCAAACGGCTGAGGAAACTGCCAGGCTGCATATCAAGGATTTGGAAATCCAAGACCAGTACGGAGTGAAGTTTCTGACGTACTGGTATGATGCAGACCGCCACACCACGTTTTGTCTCGTAGATGCGCCGGACAAGGAAACCGCTGACAAGGTTCATGCGGAGGCCCATGGATACGTAGCCAACGAAATGATTGAGGTCGATTTGTCGGCTGTGGAGGCGTTCCTCGGGCGCATACATGATCCGCCATCTTCAAAGCCTGTGGTGATTGATGAAACGGCATTCCGCGCCATTATGTTTACGGACATGGTTGGTTCAACCGAAATGACCACCCAGCTCGGTGATGCCTCCGCGGTGGAGTTGATCAGGGCCCACGACGCCATCATCCGGCGGTGCCTGGAGCGCCATGGCGGAGGCGAAGTGAAGCATCTGGGTGACGGCATCATGGCCTCATTCGACGATGTGCCCGCTGCGGTCGCAAGCGCTGTAAAAATTCAGGAAGAACTTGAAACCTACAATCAGAACGCAGGAACCCCAATTCGCGTGCGGATCGGCATACACGTTGGCGAGCCGGTGGAAGACAGCGATGATCTGTTTGGATCAGCGGTGCAAATGGCATCGCGCATATGTGATGCTGCTTTGGCAGACACCATTCTTGTTTCGCAAGAGGTGAAAGAAGCATGTGCTGGCGCCAATCTGAAATTTGAACCAAAGGGCTCTGTTAACCTGAAGGGCTTTTCGGATCCCGTTCACTTGTTTTCGCCGCAATAACGCTGTCGCGCTTGCTGCCTTGAAGCGATGTCTCCGCATGGATCAAGATCAACCCGCCGTAGCAGAGCGGAGGTGGATAAGTTGATCGTCACAAAAACTCGCGCCCGTTCGAGCAGAGCGAGAATGGCTAAGTTGATCGACCACAGGAATTTGCGCACCAGCGCGAACTGGCGTGACGCTCTAGGAGCGAGCACTCGTGCTCGCGACAAGGGCCATGCGGCCCCCGGCCAGTCAGGCCGCGCCCGCGCAGCCGTGAGCGCATCAGCGCGAACTGGCGTGAGCGACATCAAGGAAATGCAGGCCGATGAGAACTGCGATCCGTAACTAATTAATTGCAGCCGTCACCGGCCTGCATACGGCGATTTAACGAACCCGTTTAACGGGGCCCGACACG
>JBPCVY010000029.1:0-12508 GCA_051010055.1 Hyphomicrobiales bacterium
CACAAAGTCGTTGTCGGCGGTGAATTGTTCTCGGATGCCATGGGCCGGGATGGCACATACGAAGGCACCTATATCGGCATGATTGACCACAACGCCACAACAATTACCCAGGCGCTTGGCGGCAAGGCGCCGCGCCGGGGCATGCAGGGCCGTTTGGCGGCGGAAAGCTGAAGGGTCCCCCTATGGCAGCACCAGCACTTGAGCTTGCAACCAAAGACGGCCACGCGCCGGAACAGGTAATCGATGCCAGTGCGCCGCTGGTCATTCGCGAGTTGACCGTTTCCTACGGTGATAAGCCCGCCATCTTTTCAATCGATGCAATCATTCCGGAAGGAAGCATGGTCGCCGTGATCGGGCCGAACGGTGCAGGCAAATCGACCCTTCTTAAAGGCGTTCTTGAAATCGTTCCGCGGCTTTCCGGCAATGTCACTGTGTTCGGCCAAACGCTTTCAGAGGTGCGCAAAAAGGTTGCTTACGTGCCCCAGCGGGCAAGTGTTGACTGGGATTTTCCAACCCGGGTTATCGACGTCATTTTGATGGGCATGTACCGGCAGCTTGGCTTGCTGGGTTTCGTTAAGAACGAACATCGCAAGCGTGCCCTTGATTGCCTTGAGCAAGTGGGCATGGCGGATTTTGCCACCCGGCAAATCGGCCAGCTCTCTGGTGGCCAGCAGCAGCGGGTGTTCCTTGCCCGGGCCCTAGCCCAGGATGCAGATCTCATTTTGCTTGATGAGCCGTTTGCCGGGGTTGATGCGGCAACTGAGCGGGCCATCATTGATGTTCTCAAATCAATCAAGGACGCAGGCCGCACCGTTGTTTGCGTGCATCACGATCTCACCACCGTCACCAGCTATTTCGACCGGGTTTTGCTGATCAACGTTCGCAAGATTGCCGAAGGCCCGGTTGCTACCACTTTCACCGGTGAAAACCTTCAGGCAACCTATGGCGGGCGCCTTGCAACGGCACAAATCGACCAGCTTCGCCTGCCAGCCGGGTAAGCAAAATCCATCATGGATGCAATCTTCGAGGCTCTGTTTCTTCAATCAGGCTACAACGCCGCGCTGGTGACAATCGGCGCCGCCTTGCTGGGCATGTCGGCGGGCGCGAGCGGGACATTCCTGTTCCTGCGCAAGCGCGCCCTCGTCAGTGACGCAGTTGCCCATGCCACCCTTCCAGGGGTGGGCCTTGCCTTTATTGTGATGGTTCTGCTTGGCGGTGATGGCCGTGCGTTGTTGGGTCTCTTGCTCGGCTCAGCACTTACCGCAAGCGCAGGCCTTATCATTGTTGAATGGATTGCAAGACGCACCCGGCTCACCGAAGATGCGGCGATCGGTGCTGTCCTATCGGTGTTTTTCGGATTTGGAATTGTTCTTTTGACAATCATCCAAACTATGTCCAGCGGCAAGCAGGCCGGCCTTGAGAGCTTCCTTTTGGGTTCAACGGCGGGGATGCTGTTTCAAGACGCAATCATAATCGCTGCGGGCGGCGCCATTGCATTGGCGTTCGTGTTCATCCTGCGCCGTCCGATGTCGATTGTTGCGTTCGATCCGGAATTTGCAGCCGCCAGCGGCATCGATATCCGCCGTACTGATCTTGCCATGATGGCGCTGGTCATGGCGGTAACGGTCATCGGGCTCAAGCTGGTCGGCCTTATCCTGATTGTTGCAATGCTTATTATTCCGTCCGTGACGGCGAGGTTCTGCACAAACAGAACGGACAGGGTTGTCTGGATTGCCGGCCTGGTTGGCGGTTTTTCAGGTTATGTGGGCGCGGCTGTTTCCGCCTCCGCCTCCGGCCTTCCCACGGGCCCTATTATCGTTCTGGTATGCTTTTCATTGTTTGCGGCAGCACTTTTGTTTGCGCCCGAACGCGGCATACTCGCGGCCTGGATACGCCATCGCGATTTCCGCCTGCGGGTGCACCGCCGCCAGGGCCTGTTGGCGCTTGCTCATGGAGAGCAGATTTTCGATTCCCTCACCCTGTCGGTCTTGAGCAAGGAAGGATTCATCCGTCCTGACGGTGTGGCGACAGAAGAAGGGCGCGCCCAGGCGGCAAAAGCCCTGCGCGACGAAAAGCGCTGGGAAGTTGCGCGCAAAATCCATCAAGATGAATCAATCGCTGCGCAATATGATGGGCTCACACCCATCGAGACCTTGCTCACAAGGGACGAAATCGATGAAATCGACAGGCGCATCGGGCCGCCTGTGGGAGTGCCGGGCTGATGGGCAGCGAATTTGTACAACTGAGCCTGACGCCGCTGCTTATTGGCATTCTGGCATCTATCGCCTGCGCCCTGCCCGGTAACTTTCTCATATTGCGCCGCCAGGCGCTGGTGAGCGATGCCATCAGCCACGTGGTGCTGCCGGGCATCGTGGTGGCGTTCCTGGTCACCGGTGTCATTTCCACCTGGCCAATGATGATTGGCGCAGGCGCTGCAGCAATTGTGGCGGTTGTTCTTATTGAAACCATCAAGCGCCTTGGCCGCATTGAGCCGGGCGCTGCGATGGGGGTGGTGTTCACCTCCATGTTTGCCGGCGGCGTTCTGCTACTGGAGCAGAGCGATACCAGCAGTGTGCACCTTGATGTGGAACACGCCCTTTACGGTAATCTGGAGAGCCTTATCTGGCTGGCGGCGGATGATTGGAGCTCGCTCTTTGACGCGGCCGCTTTGGCCGAACTGCCCGCAGAATTGCCTCGCATGGCAGCGGTAACTGTTTTCATCGTCATCCTGACATTCATTTTCTGGCGGCCCCTTAAAATCTCCACCTTCGATGAAGGGTTTGCGAAAACCATGGATATCCCGCCTGGCGCGGTTGCCATTGGCCTTGTCATTGTGGCGGCGATTGCGGCAGTTGCGGCTTTTGACGCGGTCGGCTCAATCATCGTCATTGCCATGTTTATCTGCCCACCGGCCGCAGCACGGCTCATGACGAACCGGCTTGAGATGCAGATTTTGTGGAGCCTCTTTTTTGCCGTGCTGTCTGCTGTTTTGGGATATGTTCTTGCAGGGTACGGGCCGTTATGGTTCGGCGCGGACCATGCGGTAAGCGCGGCGGGAATGATTGCCACAGTGTCAGGAATCATACTTGCGTGCGCGTGCCTTTTTGCGCCATACCGCACACGGGTTGGGGCTCCTGGAGAAACGATTTAACTGGCATGAGTGATAAAAAAGAGGGCGCAAAGTCCACCACTGAATTTCCCGATCGGCTGCTTGCGGGCTACTGCGAATATAAACAGGGCATGCAGGCAAGCGAACGCGAACACCTTCAGGCGTTGGCTGAACACGGGCAAAAACCCGAAACACTCGTCATAGCCTGCTGCGATTCCCGGGCGGCGCCCGAAACCATTTTCAACACAATGCCAGGGGAAATTTTTGTAGTCCGAAATGTTGCTAACCTGGTGCCCTCCTACCAACCCGACGGCTCCTATCATTCAACGTCGGCAGCCCTCGAATTTGCAGTGCAAAGCCTGAAGGTGAAGCACGTTGTTGTTCTCGGTCACGGGCGGTGCGGCGGCATTAAGGCAGCGCTAGACCCTGCTGAAGAAGCATTGTCGCCTGGAGATTTCATCGGTAAATGGATGGAGCTTCTGGAGCCTGTGGCAGATTCAATAAGCGCCAACAAGTGGCTCACCGCCGAGGAACGCCAGATGGCGCTTGAGCGCATTTCAATCCGCCACTCCATTGACAATCTGCGTACTTTCCCTTGCGTCAATATTTTGGAGGGCAAGGGCCGGCTTAAACTGCATGGGGCGTGGTTCGACATTTCCACCGGAGAGCTTTGGATCATGAACCCTGAAACCGGTGATTTTATCCGCCAGGACTGATTTTCAGCTCAGGCGCTGTGATACAATCTTCGTACAGCTGTCACTAAACTGTCACGCTGTTTGGGCATTTTCCGCTCATCCAAGCTTTGCACCGCGCGAATTTCTTCCCCATCAAAAAACGCCCGCGAGCTTGGAGTAAGTTTCGGCCCGCTCCGGTTTTCACCGCACGGAGCGGGCTTTTTCGTCGGCTCAGTTGCCTTTGACGATTTTCTCGCACAGCATTTTGGATATGTTCAGCAAGATGGTGGCGGCAACCTTCGGGTCCTTATCGATTGCTTTGCGCATATTGCTCTCGCTCAGGCACAGAAGGCGGGTGTTATTGGTCAGCGCATACACATCTGCTGAACGCGGCGTCTGCAGCAGGAACGCTATTTCGCCCATCAAGTCGCCTGGCCCCAAAACCGTGATCAATTGATCGCGGTCGCGCACCTCAACCGCACCGTCGAGAATGAGGTACATGTTCTGCGCAACGTTGCCTTTCTTTAAGAGATGGTCCCCTGCCCGGCACTCAATCACATTGCTTTTTTCCAGAAGGGCAATGACCCTGTCTTCTTCAAGGTCATCAAATATCTGCACCCGGTCGCGGCCTATAACTGAAAACGCATCACTCAGTACGTGCCAATATTCATCCGATTCAGAAAGCCGCTCACTCGTTACCGTGCCGCCATCGCCGATGAGTTCGCCAATATCCGGTGGCAGGCGGGCATCATCGCCGAAGTCTTTGAGTACCTTTGCGAGAGGTGATGAAATCGCACGCATATACTCAATGTCCTCAGCCACGATAACGAGCGGAATGAGATAGCCGGCCTCGGCAGTCGAAATGTTCCGGGTCGAATAGGTGCGGAACCCCAGGCCGAGGTAGAGGTTCAAAAGGTGAGGCTCGCAATCACCAAAGATGAGCTGAATACGCTGTTTGTTGGCAAATGCCAGATAGTGGCAGAACATCTGAAACAAGGTGTCTGTGCCCCGGTAAGGCCTGGTTACAGTAAAGCGCTCGCCCACAATCATTGTCTCCGCCGGGTAGCGTTCCAGGAACGGTTCAAGCCGGTATTGGGTGATCAATCTTTCAGGGAACGGGCCATCTCCGCCCCAGGTCCAGCGCATGGTGCCAACTTCTGCTCCATCTCGTTCAGCCAACAGCAATCTGCTCTGAGCGTCGATCGGTTCTTCAAACAGGCGGTTCTCATTGTCGGCTACGGTCCGGTAGCGGTCCATTTCCTCAACATAGATTTCGTATCTCTGTCGGAATACCGCTTTGCACTCATCTGGTGTTTCCGCAAATCGCAGTTTGACGTCCATTGTGGCCCCGGCCCTCTCTTGCCCTCTTGCGGCCTGATGATTTTTTCATGGCTCGCGCTGCAGATCAATGAGGGCGGACGGTATTGAAACTCCCCGGCACTTTCGCCAATGTTGGCAGCAGGCCCAATACCTCCACTGTTATGGCTTCAAATTACTGAAAGGACGCTCGCATGGCCCATGGACATGAAGAAGGAAGGCTCAATCTGCCCTTCGTTGGCATCTGCACTTTCGGCAAATATCCATACGTAGAGGATTGGGATGCGATTGATGCCGATGTTGCCGTTCTCGGTGCGCCGTTCGATTTCGGGTGCCAGTGGCGCTCTGGCGCGCGCATGGGCCCGCGCGGTATTCGTGAGGCATCTACCCTATTCTCATTCGGCCACGCCGGAGCCTATGACCACGAAGACGATGTGGCTTACCTGCCAGCGGAAACCACCAGGATTGTGGATATTGGCGATGCGGACATCATCCACACCGACACCATGGCAAGCCATGCGAACATTGAGAAGGCGGTGCGCAAGATACTTGCTGCCGATGCCCTTCCGGTGATCCTTGGCGGGGACCATTCTGTCAACATTCCTTGCATCAATGCCTTTGACGACCAGGGTCCAATTCATGTGGTGCAAATAGATGCCCATCTCGACTTTGTTGATGAGCGCCACGGGGTCCGCTACGGCCATGGCAATCCAATGCGCCGGGCAGCGGAAAAGGGCTATGTGACGGGCCTTAGCCAAATCGGCATCCGAAATGTGTCTTCCACCGCACGCGAAGGGTACGTGACGGCCCGGGAAATGGGGGCTGACATTCAGTCCGTGCGCCAGTTCCGCAAACTTGGCGTTGATGGCATGCTGGAGCGTATCCCGGCGGACGCCAACTTTTACGTGACCATAGACATTGATGCGTTCGATCCTTCCATTGCACCAGGCACTGGCACCCCAAGCCATGGCGGTTTCACATATTATGAAATACTTGAGCTGCTTGATGGTGTTGCAAAGCGCGGAAAGATTGTCGGCATTGATCTGGTTGAGGTTGCCCCGGACTATGACCCGACCGGTTCTACAACCACATTAGCGGCGCAAATTTTAATGAATGTCATCGGGCGCATTTTACATTACAGGGAATAACACTTGCCATGCACGCACGCTTCCCCAGAAAAATTTAGCAATATCAACAGCAATTGCGCACCTGCTGCTTGAACTATTCAGCGCGGCATACTTAAAATAACCCTCAAGTGACGGGTGCCAGTGCGGGGCAAGATGCGACCTAATGTTCGACACATCACATGGCCTGGATATTCCGGCAGCAATGCCGGATGCGCCTTTCCTGCGCGGTCCGTTGCACCGGGAGGCGCCAGATGACCAGCCAAAAGGAAATTGCCTGGGCCATCGCCACCAACGCGCCAAATGGTGATGAGTTCATCAGCCAGGATTTCTTTGGCCATCAGATGCCGCCCTTTTCGACGGGCATTACACCTGCCACCTTTCATTCACGCGAAATCGCCCGCAAGCACCTGCCAGAAGTGAAAACCTGGTTCCCCCATGCAAAAGTGGTGAAGGTGGAGATAATTCTTCTCACCGATTGACCCTGCACAGGTTCCAACGGTCCAAAAATCACCTGTTGTGCGCCAAACTTCCGTCAAAGAAACCGGCAAACTGGACCGCAAGGTTCAGGTTTAAATTCAACAAGTTGGCTATACCTAAGGGCAGGGAAATTTCATGAAAGAAATAACCAGATTGACCATTCTCGGTGCGTTAGGCGCAATGCTGGCTTGCCCGGGCGCGCTGGCGCAGTCAAATTCTCCTAACCCCATCCAGGGCACCGTTCAAGGAACCAAAGAAGCTGGTTCCGGCGTTGTTGAAGGCACCGCTCAGACAGGCAGCGGTGTTGTGGAAGGCACTAAGGAAGTGGGCAGCGGAATTGGCAGCGCAGGTGAGGCCATTGGCCAGGATACAGCTGAAAAAGGCGTACCCGGCGTCGTAACCGGCTCGGCAAAGGGCGCGGTTGAAATCACCAAGGGTGCAGTAACAGGTGCGGGAGCCATCACTAAAGGCGCTGTTGAGGGCGCTGGCACCATCACCAAGGGAGCTGTGAAAGGGGCCGGCTGTATTGTCACGCTTGGCACGAAATGCTGACAGCCCTGGCAAAATCAAACTGAACATTCCGCATCAACCGTCCACCTGACAAAAAACAGGTGGGCGGTTTTTGTTTTCCGGCAAGTCGGCTCGCTGCGCACACAAACTTCAGCCGAAGCACACGTTCATACCCAAACCATCAATTCTGTTCCAAAACAAGCGCTAAAACTTGGTGTAAAGCCTTGACCGGTTTTCGGAAATTATGCAATTTTATCGGAAAATTTGCATAGGTAAGCATGGTGTTTGTGGTGCAGGACTTTGGTGAGGCGTTCAGGCTGGCGGGAGAACTGATGGTTTCCGCTGACTCAGGCCTGCTTGAAATTGTGGCCCTTTCCCTTCGGGTTAGCCTGACGGCTGTGGCAATTTCCTGCGTTATTGGTCTTCCAATAGGCGCTGCTACCGCCATCGCCCGGTTCCCCGGCCGGGGAGTCTTGCTCATTGTCCTGAACGCCTTGATGGGCCTGCCGCCGGTTGTGGTTGGGCTCATTGTTTACTTGCATTTTTCAAACGCCGGGCCTCTTGGCTGGATGCAGCTGCTCTATACGCCAACGGCCATGATTGTCGCTCAGGTCATTCTCATTGCGCCGATCATCGCCGCCCTCTCCCGCCAGGTGCTAGAAGATCTCTACGAAGAATACGAAGAGCAATTCCGCTCAATGTGCGTGCCGGCCAAAACCGCGGTTGCAGCCCTTATCTGGGATGGTCGCTACTCGTTGCTCACCGTAGCGCTGGCAGGGTTCGGACGCGCAATGGCCGAGGTTGGCGCTGTGATCATAGTGGGCGGAAATATCGACCACCTTACCCGGGTCATGACCACGGCCATTGCTCTTGAAACCTCAAAAGGCGATTTGCCCATGGCGCTGGCGCTGGGCTTTGTGCTTTTGGCGATTGCCCTTGCGGTAAACGCGTTGGTGATGGGCGTGCGGCTCACCGCTGTCAGGAACGCCTATGCCTGAGCTTCAACAAGCCGCCGCCGCGCATCTGGACGCCACCGCCACCATGCCAAGCGCACTTTTGCCCCTGAAGGCGTCGAACCTGGGTTTGAAGATAGGTTCAAAGCACCTCGTCAATAATGTGAGTTTTGAACTCGGGCCCGATGATGTGACGGTTATCATGGGCCCAAACGGTGCAGGCAAAAGCTTGCTTCTGCGGCTGCTTCACGGGTTGCTGAAACCCACCTCCGGTACAATTACCTGGGGCGGAATGCCGGTCAGCGCCGCCACCCGCGTCCGCCAGGCCATGGTGTTCCAGCGAGCAGTGCTGTTGCGCCGCACGGTGGCGGCAAACATTGAATTTGCGCTTTCCCTTGCGGGACGCGCCGGACAAGGACGTTGCGAAAATCTGCTGGAGCATGTGGGTCTTTTGGACCGCGCAAAACAGCCAGCGCGCATGCTTTCTGGCGGTGAACAGCAAAGACTGGCCCTGGCCCGCGCGCTGGCGCTGGAGCCTGAAGTGCTATTCCTTGATGAACCGACAGGCAATCTCGACCCGGCATCGGTTCTGAAGATCGAGGAAATCGTGCTGAACGCCCATAAACGCGGCACGAAGATCATTTTCGTCACCCACGATATCGGCCAGGCCCGACGGTTGGCGGGCGATGTGGTGTTCTTGCAAAATGGCGCAATTGCCGAGCGGGGAGTGGCCGAGCAATTTTTCGCAACCCCCGTAAGCAAGGCCGCCAAGGCCTTTCTGGAGGGCAAGCTCTATGTCTAGATGGCTGGGAAGATCATGGAGAGTGCGCTGATGCTTCGCAGAACGCTTTTGGGACTGGGCCTTGCCGCTGTGATTTTTGCCGCAGCGCCAGCGCATTCGAACGACAAATCAATACTTGTTCAATCTACAACATCGACGAAGAATTCTGGACTCTACAGACATTTACTTCCGCTGTTTAAAGAAGAAACCGGCATCACCATTCACGTGGTTGCCGTTGGAACGGGCCAGGCGATCAAGAATGCCCAAAATTGCGATGGTGATGTGCTGTTGGCGCATGCCAAGCCATCTGAAGAAGAATTCGTCGCCGCCGGATATGGGGTTGAGCGTAAGGATGTCATGTATAACGACTTCATTATCGTTGGACCGCCTGCCGACCCTGCAGCAATCGCAGGGGGCGCCGATGCGGTGGCGGCGCTTACCAAGATTGCTCAGAAGAAAGCAATTTTCACCTCGCGCGGCGATAATTCCGGCACCCACAAAAAGGAAACCGCGCTGTGGAAAAGCACAGGTCTCGACCCCTTGCCGGCGTCGGGCACATGGTACCGGGAAACTGGCTCAGGAATGGGCGCAACCTTGAACGTTGCCGTTGGCATGGACGCCTATGTGCTGACCGACCGCGCCACCTGGATAAGTTTCAAGAACCGGCAGGATTTCAAAATCATGGTTGAGGGCGATAAGGCCCTTTTCAATCAGTATGGTGTGATTTTGGTGAACGGCGAAAAATGCCCGAACGTGAAACAGAAACTGGGACAAACCTTTATCGACTGGCTGACTTCCGAGCGCGGGCAAAAGGCAATCGCGGCTTACAAACTGGGAGGCAAGCAATTATTCTTTCCAAACGCCAATGCGCCTTAGCCGCTCCCCCAAATCATGCCCCATTGAAATGCACGGTGCCGAAACCGGAGACGTCATAACCGGTAAACTCGCCTGCCCGCGCCTTGAACCCATCGGACTTGCAGAACGTCAAGAAAGTTTGCATTGGCGCTGAAAACCAGGCTCGGCGAAGAACCAGAATGTCGAAACGTTCTTCGATGAGAGGCACAAAGGCCAGTTTGTATTGTTCAGCCAATGCCTGAAGCCCAAACGCGGCATCGGCCTTGCCCTCAAAAACCGCAAGCGCTGCATCTGCCTCACTGCGTACTTCAACAGCGCCATCAATCACATCAATGCCGGCCTTCGCCAGGAGATGCTGAAACAAGTGTTCCGCACCTGCCCCCTTCTGGCGGCGCACTACACGCTTGCCGGCCAGATCATCCAGTGATTGCACAGCGCCTTTTACACCCGGCGCGATCACTAACCCGCGCTGGCGACGCGCCCATTCAACCAATGCAGCCGGCTTTGCTGCGCATTTCGATTTAACTTGCGCAATATTCCAATCCCCGCGCCTGCCAGAGAAAAGGTGAAGACCGGTTGCAATCCCCTCACCTTTTGCAAACCTCTCAAGCCCATCGGCGCTTCCATCAAAGTAAGTGGCAATGCCGCAGCGTGATTCCCGCAACGCCCAGTCAAGCAATGGATCATGGCTGCCAAGAAATACGTTTGGAACCGAAGCTGCGGTTTGTTCAATGCCGGGCGCCTGTGGATCTGGCCCGGAACGTTCCGCAGCCAGCCATGCTTCCACCGCCGCGCGCGGGAACAGCAGTTTGCCCATGGCTTTCGAACACGGCACTTCGCCGGAGGCCGCCAGGTCATAAACCTTGCGCTCCTTGATGCGCAGGAGGTTCGCCAGTTCTTTTGTAGTGAGATATTCGTGCATTAGGGTGTCGCTGGAAGCGTTTCGCCTTGTCTTGCATAATTATGCAAAATTTCCGATGCTTCGGCAAGCAGGCATGTGGGCTTCAATTTCCGTCCTAAAGCACGTCCGATAAATCCACGTTTCCATAATCACGGACTTTGATTTCCCCGTCCGCATTGCGCCCGCAATTTGTGTACCAGGCATCTTTCAACCATGAAGGCGCATCGGGGCATAAGTCCCTTTCAGAAATGGTGATATCATCCAGCCTTTCCATGATGAGATAGCGGCCGGTGCGGCTGATATGGCGGCACTCGCCAAATTGCGCCGCCAGGGTTGTATCGCGGATATTGTGCCAGATAATCCACTCGGTCCAGTTGGGCAGTGTGAGGGCTTTGTAAGGCACTACCTTCATTATCCAGCGCGGCCGGCCCTTCACCGCAAACGCGCGCCGGTGGGTGGTGCCCCTGTCGATGCGCTTGCCTTTAAGCGCCTCGAAATCCTTGTTGGTTACAGGAATTTTCGACCTTTTTGCCATGACCGCCTCCATGCGCCTCTTTGGCAAGCAATAGTACACAACAGCCTGGAAAAATCACCCGCCTTGCCCACCTGACACACATTCTGCGGGCAACCGACGGTTCCGTTTCTGGCCGAAAGTTCAAGCTGTTTTCACAGAAATCAGCTCCATGCACATTCTGTATCTGCGGCTGATGTCATAGTCTTTGACTTCAAAGCCGTACTCAGCCAGCAATGCGGTGAGCCGTTCTTTAGAGAAATTATGGAAATGCTCAATCTCTCCCCAATACGGGTTCGCGTTTGAAGAGGAAAAAATCTTGAAAACCGGAGCTGAAAAATTTGGGCACGAAACAAACAATACTCCGCCCTTGTTGACCAGTTCGCGCGCCTTTTCCAGAAATTCTCTGGGATAGGGAATGTGCTCCAATACATCGCAAAATGAAATGGCATCGTATTTTTCCTCGACCGGCAACTTCGTAAAATCATAAACCTCGGCATCAATGGAAACTTTTTTCAGCGCTGCAACAGCATTCTCGCGCAGGTCAATTCCCTTCACATCGTAGCCAAATTCCTTTGCTGTCAGAAGCAGCGAGCCTGAGCCAAATCCGACATCCAGCCAGCGCCCGGAAAACTGATTTCTGAACTGGCAAACCTTTCTGACCATCGCTGCGGACATGACCCGTTGCGACTCAATGGATTTGAGCGAAAAAACCTGATTGTCATTTGATTTTTGAGAAATGAGCGCCCAGCCCTGTTCGTTGAAGTATCCTTGAGTGAAGCTGTGTGTACATGCGCCACAGGTCATCCAGGTCATTGTTTCCTCAAGACCTTCAACAAACAGAGGATGCTTGCTGCAATTTGCCCTGCCGATTGCCTTGATGGCATCAGACTGGCACAAAGGGCATGCTTCGTAGTTTATCCGCGTCTCTGGCATGCAATCACTTTCCTTCCCAGCTCGGTGTTGTTTTCTGCACAACTACCAGGTCACGATTCATTTGGCTCACGGGGAACCTATAGAAAAATGAAAACAAAACAATCTGTTCAGCATCTTCAAAAAGCAATAGAACTGCTTCCAGCTGCTCATGAAGCTCCTTTGCCGGGCCTTGCTTGAAACGACACCTGATACAGAACTGCAGATTACGGGGTTGAAAATTGCACATATTCACTATTTCAGCCGGGCACACCGGAACCACTTGGCTGGCGCACTTCATAAGTGAGAACTTCGCCATCGAATCGGTGCACGAATATGTTGGATATGACGATTTTGGAACCAGGACGCCCGATATCCGGG
>JBPCVY010000030.1:0-4330 GCA_051010055.1 Hyphomicrobiales bacterium
ACGGTACCGGCAGGCAAAATCTGCGTGAATTCAATGGCATCCACGTGACCGTCGCGCACGAGATAGTGACCGTTGGTGACATTCGTTATGAAATTCTCAGCGTGGGAAACGAATTCCGGGCTGTCAGGCCCGCCTGCCTGAGCCAGCTCCACTGCCTTTTTTAGCGCCGCTGTCTGCTCGTCGGTCATTTCAAACAGATTGATGCGTCCCGGCACCACGGCATTGGCAAGGTCCAGCCGTTTTGCGAGCGATTTAAGGCCCTCTGCGCCCGCATCCTTCAGCTTGGCGTGCCAGTCAGCGAACAGTTTTGCCGTCGGGATGTGGATGTAAAACACCCGTCCCGGATTGAGCTGCGCCATTGCCTGGGCGGTAGTGGCGCGGAAGGTTTTCTCATCCATCGTGTCGCGCTTGGCAAGGAAATTTCCAATCTTGAGTTGCTCAAGCGCCTCATTGAAGCGCTCATAGTTCTTGTTGACTGACAGCTTGATGATGCCGCCATCCACCAGCTTTTTGTACGTCTCCTGGCGCACCATCAAATCGGGCAGGTAGTTGTCTAGTTCTTCGGGCCCCAGCACCATGGTAAGGCGCATCTGATTGCCGCGGGAAAGCTCGATATGGAACCGCTTAGGGTCCTGGGAGCGCGGCGCGAAGCCTGCATAAAATGAAGGCTCGTACCAATAGAAATAGATCCCGGGTGCTGGCTTTGAACCGTCCCATTCAGCTGAAAGAGCGGGGGCAGCTGTAAAGCCGGTGCCTAAAGCGGCTGCTGCAAGAAGGGCGTTACGCAAAGATTTCATTTAACCATCTCCTCAAGGGACAGGGTGCCTGTTGGTTTTGCTGTTTGATCGTCGAGAGCCGCAAGTGCCGGAACATTTGAAAGCTCGTCATTGCCAATGAACGGGCGCGACTGGAACAGCCACAACTTGCCCTCGGCAAAGCCGAATTCAATGTCCCAAGGCCTGGCATTTCCGGAGGAATCCTTTGCCGCCGGAAACGTTTGGCGGATTTTTTGGGAGGCCTGAACGAGCTGGCTCAGTTCCTTGTCGTTGAGGACAAACTCCGAGCCTGTGGCCGGAACAATTTCTGAGCCTCCATCAGGCTTCAAAAGGCGCCGCTGTGGCGACTTGAACATGGTGATGAGTTCAACCCCCTGGTTGGACCACAAGATTGTTTCCGCCGGGGTGCCGTCCACAGCGCCGCCGACACCTTCAGATGTTGCGATCAGAACCTTTTCAGGATCGCCATGCTCAAGGTCGGCGGTAATGGCAACGCCCGACTTTTCAGACGAAACCGATTGCAGAATGACCACCGAAGGCAACACCCACATCGGCTTATCTATGAGGGTTTGGCGCCATGAGAATGAGCGGTAAGTGAACGGGGAAGCCCAAACCCTCTTCAAGCCTTCGAAAACATCATCGAGCGACTTGAGGTTAAAGATCGTGAGGTTAAGGCCGGCGCCGTTGAAGTTCTCCAAATCCTCAACATTGGTGTCGCTTCGCACGAAAACGCCGATGGTGCGGTTTTTATCAGCCGGGTCGAGCAAACCCAGTTTATCGAGGTGGGTAACGATGCTCTGCTTGACGTTTTCGTCGAGCGTCTCCTGACGGATGGAATGGCGGATAACTGCTAGGCGCGGTTTGATCCAGTCTGCCAGTTCCTTTTCAGTTGCTCCTGCTGAAACCATATCACCGAAAAACGTGCCATAAGTGCGCTTGAGGAACTCGTTGATCGGCTCCCCGTTCTTGGCCAGGCCTTTGCCTTCAAGCTGTTTGGGTACAACAACTGTCGTGCGTTTCAGGTGGTCGTGATAGACTCCAAATGGCACAACCACACCCGGGGCCACATTGTCGGGGAAGAGATTTTGAAGCTCGCCCAGAAAAGCGGCCTTGGGGCCGGACTGCACGCCGGAATCCTTGATGCGCAGGCTGGCCATGTCGACCGGCATATTGGCAGACAGGTCAATTTTATCGATATCAATATGCAACTTGCCCTTTGAGCCACCAAGGCTGCCATCTGACGTGCGTTTTTGATTGCGCGTGTATTCCTCGAAGATGGCGTTGTCCTGTTCGCTCATCTCAGATGCTTCTTTGATAATCACACGGCCGCGCGGAGTAGCGATCAGGAACACCTCTTTGCCGGCATACTTCTCCAACGCCTTGAATGCCGTATCGTCGGTAACCGCGTTGGGAATGCCAAGCGCGCGTGCGAGCAGCTGGACGTGCGAAACCACATTTCCCTCGCCCTTCGTGATAATGCCGGCAGCCGGCTCCAGGTCGGCAGGTGTTTGCTCAAGTGCGATAATCTCGTGGCGCTGGTATTCGCCCTGTTTAGGGTTCAGCAAAAACTTACCCTTGGCCATGCCCGGGTTCAGGGCGCGCACGCCATTATAGAACTCCTGACCAAAAACAAGGTGCAACGGGCGGTTTGTTCCAGCCGCAAAATCGCTGAGGCGGCGCTCAACTTGCGCAAGAAGCAAAAGCGGTGAGCCGCGCAGAATGTCGTCGCCAATATGGCCTGCATCAGGCACCAGGAATGTCCAGGGCGCCCACACTTCGGAGAATGCAAGCATGGCGCCGTTTTGTGCCCATTCGACGACACGGCGGACATTTTTCAAGCGCTCTATCAGCTCTTCGCGGTCAATATCCGGTTTTGCCAGAATATCGTTCAAATCGGCGATAGCGGCATTACGTTCGCGGGTTGTCAGAAGCCCTGTTCCGTAAGAGGCATCAACCAGCGAATGCAGCATTTGCACATGGTCTTTGACGGTTTTCAGCCCGCCGGTTTCAAGAAGCTTGCTGCCTTGGCTTTGGATAATCGCTGTGGCGACAACGTTAATGTCGACAAGCCGGCGTGCATCAGCCGGCGACACCTTGCGAAAAGCTATTTTCTGCCGGTTGTTGATCATCACGTTGGCGAGGGCATCGATGCGGTCGCTGTTGTCGTCGGACAATAGGCCTTGAACTTCCTTTTTGAGCGCTGCGTCTTCAATCTCGGCAATCAGCGGATCAAGCGAATCGTCGGTCATGGCCGTGAGCTTTTCGATCTCATCGATCAGTTCTTCGACCATTTTGCGTGTTTGACCGGCAGGGCGTTTGTCTCGATCAGCAATAAGCAGCGGCAGTAATGCGGCAGATACCTGGTTGTGGACTGCATCGCGCAGGGGTTTGAATTTCTTGTCGCGCTTTTGGATGCGCGAGGCCATGTTGCGCACTTCCTGCATCTTGCCGAAGTCGCCACGTGAGAAGAAACGCTTTTGCAGCTCATAGGCTAGGATGAAATGGCGGAAATCATTAAAGCTCGGCAGCGAGAGATATTTTTCAAAGAACTTCGGTTCCGCAACCGATTCATACTCTGCGCCCGAAAGACCGCCATACTGGCGCATTTCGGAGAGCTTGTGCTTGGGGTATGTGGCGATGATGAATTTTTCGAGGATAAACCCGCGTACAAGATTGTGGTGATCGGGGAACCGGTCCCATTCATAAAGGTCGCGGGATAGAATGTTGGCAACATAAACGCCGTAATTTTCAAGTTCCTTGCCCCAGGGCGCTTTGAACGCCGAACAAAAAAGAGTTTTCTCACCGCAAATATTTCTTATGGCGCCGGATTTTGACTGCACTGGTGCAGAACGGCCATCGGTACACACGCATGTATTGGGTCCGAATGGCCCCTTGATTTTGGACATGCTCGGCGCCCAATGTTTTTTGAGCTCGCGCTGAACCTCCTTGGAGAGGCCTTGTGCCTGGAAAGCAAAAGCTGAAGCAGAAAAGGCTGCAAGCGCCGCTAGCAGGGTAATCAAAAAGAAAAAATTGAGATCGAGGGGGTGCTTTGCTCTGTTGAACAGCGTGAAAGTCCTTGGTTTTACTCTCATGTTTCCTTGCCTTCGCCTCTGATTCCTGGGGGCTATATATTTTTGATTTGGAAATTCGTCAATTTATCGACGGATGAGGATATTTAATCTTGTGATTAACACGGGATTTCTTGTTCAGTCTTGCACTTTTTTACTGTCCGGTTGATGGTTTCAGGGCTGCAGGCGCATTTAGAAGCCTGTGTTTGTGTTCCAGCTTCTTGTGCCGCGCTGCGCCATAGTCGAAAGAAAAGATTGCCGCTTCCCAATGCCCGTACATAGGATTTGGAAGCATTATCCATTGTTGCCCCCAAAATTCCTGATATTGCTTGGCAATTTCACGCCGCTCGGCGGCGGTAAGCCGAGAGCCTTCTGTGAAATCGTCGAGATTATCGCCGATGAGCATCAGCACCCGGTGGGTCTTCGCGATAGCCTCGCGGTGTGTCTCTTTCTCGGCGCCGCCGGTCAAAATGAGTTTGTCATCAC
>JBPCVY010000031.1:0-21397 GCA_051010055.1 Hyphomicrobiales bacterium
CGGCGGCATCGACCTCATCGTCATCTACAATTCCGGGCGCTACCGCATGGCTGGGCGTGGTTCAGTTGCCGGGCTCATGCCCTATGGAGATGCCAATCAGATTGTCGTTGAGATGGCGTCAGAGGTTTTGCCGGTGGTTAAGTATACCCCTGTACTCGCCGGGGTAAACGGAACCGATCCGTTCCGCCTCATGGATGTTTTCCTCGATGACCTGAAGCGTATTGGGTTCTCCGGGGTTCAGAACTTCCCGACAGTCGGCCTTATCGACGGCGTTTTCCGGACAAATCTGGAAGAAACCGGAATGTCTTTTGACCTTGAGATCGACATGATCGCCAAAGCCCACCAAAAAGACATGCTCACAACCCCTTACGTTTTCAATGAAGACGATGCAGCGGCCATGGCCAAAGCTGGCGCCGATATCATCGTTTGCCATTTGGGGCTGACAACCGGTGGCTCCATCGGGGCTGAAACTGCAACGAAATTGGAAGAAGCGCCGGCAACGGTAGATGCGTGGGCGCAAGCAGCGCTTGATGTGAACCCGGATGCCATTGTGCTGGTGCATGGTGGGCCGGTTGCCACGCCGGAGGATGCTGAATTCGTTCTAAAGAACACCAAGAACTGCGATGGCTTCTACGGCGCCTCGTCAATGGAACGGCTGCCAACGGAAGTAGCGCTCACCGAGCAAACCAAGAAATTCAAACAGATCAGCGGGAATTAACATGCTGACAAACACAAAAATCAAATTGCGGATACGCAAGCAGGGGGATCGATCATGACTGGGCAACTCATTGGTCAGCTCATTCTCTGGCTTATAGTGGCGGTTATCGTCATTGCCATTATTTATTGGGTAATGAACTGGCTCTACCGCCGCTCAACCAAGGAAGTGGCATTTGTAAGAACCGGTTTTCTGGGCGAGAAAGTGGTGATTGACGGCGGCGCATTTGTCTGGCCGATCATTCATGACATCACGCCAGTTAACATGAACTCACTTACACTGGAAGTAATCCGCAACCGTGATGATGCGCTCATAACTAAAGACCGCATGCGGGTTGATGTGGAAGCGGAGTTCTATGTACGCGTGCGACCGACAAAAGAAGCTGTTTCCATTGCAGCCTCCACCCTTGGGCGCAGGACCCTGCAAACCGAAAACTTGCATTCCCTCCTAGGCGGCAAGTTTGAATCAGCTATGCGCGTTATCGCTGCCGAAATGTCCATGGCTGAGATGCATGAACAGCGCGGCGTATACGTAACCCGCGTTAAGGAAGCTGCCCAGGAAGACCTGGAACGCAACGGTCTGGAGCTGGAATCCGTCGCCATTAAAGATATTGACCAAACCAGCCTGGAGTTTTTCAACCCCTCCAACCGGTTTGATGCAGAAGGTCTTACCGCCCTAATCAAGGACATTGAAGACAGGCGTAAGCTGCGCAATGACATTGAGCAGGATTCAATGATCAAGATCCGCGCACGGAACCTTGAGGCGGAAAAGCAGGCTCTTGAGATTGAGCGAGAAAGCGAAGAAGCCAGGTTGTTCCAGGAGCGCGATGTTGAGTTCCACCGCGCACAACAGCGCGCGGAAGTTGCCCGCGAAAGGGCTGAACGCGAAACCGAAGCCGAACAGGCTGAGATTGTAGCCAAGGAAGCAATCGAAAAGGCGCGCATTGAGCAAGAACGTGCTGTGACGGAAGCGCGCATTTCGAATGAACAGGAAACCCAGTCAAAGGAAATTGAGCGCCAGCGCACTATTGAAGAAGCGGAAATCTCGGCCCGCGAGGCAACCGAGCGCGCGCGCATTGAGCAAGAACGCGCCTTAACGGAAGCGCGCATTACAAAAGACAGGGAGACCCAAAAAAGCGAAATCGCCCGCCAGCGTGAAATCGAACAGACCGAAATTGCCGCACGGGAGGAGACCGAAAAGGCGCGGATTGCGCAAGAACAAGCAGTTATCGATGCGCGTATCGCCAGTGAAGAAGAAACCCGGCGGCGGGAGATTGAACGTACCCGGGCCATTGAATCTGCAGAAATTGCAGCCCGCGAAGCAACTGAACGCCTGCGCATTGCAGAAGATGCTGTCGTCAGCGAAGAACGCATTCAATCTGACCGTAAAATCCGCACCCTGGAAATTGAGCGCCAGAAGGTTCTCGAGGAAGCTGAAATTGCTTCCAAGGAAGCAACTGAAGCTGCGCGCATCGCGCAAGAGAAATCGGTTGCCGCCGATCGCATTGCTTTTGAACAGGATGTGCGCCAGCGGGAGATTTCACGCAATCAAGCAGTAGACCAGGCCGACATCGCAGCACGCGAGTCCGTCGAGGCTGCCCGGATTGCGATTGATGCAAAGATCGATCAGGAGCGCATTGATAAACGCGAAGAGATTGTTCTGCGCGAAGCCCAGTCAAGCGAAAAGACGGAAATTGCCCGTATTGGCCAGCAAAAACAGGTCGAAGCTCAGCGTATCCTGGCAGAAGCGGAAACCCGCAGCAGGGAAATTGAGCGCAACGAAGCCGTTGAGAGCGCCGAAGTCGCCTCCCGCAGGCTTGTCGATCAGCTGCGGATTGAAAAGGAAATGGAGACTTCGCGCGAAAAGATCTCCCGCGATGAAACCGTCCGCAATCTGGAAATAGCCCGCAACAAAGCAACCGATGAAGCACAAATTGCAGCTGATGAGGCAATTGAAGCTGCCCGCATCGCCCAGCAGAAAGTGCTTGATGCAGAGCGTATCGCTGCGGAGCAGGAAACCCGCGAAAAAGAAATCGCCCGCGAGGAAGCCGTTGAGGCAACCGACATCAAGCGCCGCGATGCGGTCGAGCGCCAGCGCATCAAAACCGAGCTTGATCTGGAGAAAGAGCGCATCACGTCGCAGAAAGATCGCGAAGTCACGGAAATCGACCGCAAGAAGGCCGTCGAAGGCGCGGAAGAAGAACGGGTCATCGAACTGGCGGCAAAGAAAACCGAACGGGCCGAGGCCGACGCAATGGTACGCCAGGCAGAGATTTCCGCTCAACGCGATGTGGAAACAACAGACGTTGCCCGCGAACGCGCTCTCGATGCCGCAAAACTAGAGCGTAAACGCTCAATCGAGCAGCTTGAGATTGCCCGCGTGCAAGCATTGCGTGAGGCTGAGATTGGTTCCAAGGAAGAAATCGAACGGGCCAGAATTGCCTCAGAACGTGGTTTGGATGATGCCCGTATTGGCCATGAAACCGAACGCCGGCGCCTTGAAGTTGAACGCGAAAAGGCGGTCGAGACCGTTCAGATGGAAAAGGCAATTGCGCTTTACAAGAAGTCGCTTGAGGAATCTGCAGCTCAGGCCGAGGCAGATGCTGCCCGTGCCCTGGCAACCGAGGCAGAAGAACGGGTCAAAACCACCCGCGAAACCGAAGAGGCAAACCGCAAGCGCACTATCGATGTGCTGATGGCCGAAAAACAAGCTGAGGAAGCCCGCATCGAAGCAGGTGCAGAACAAATTCGCCGCACCGTCGAAGCAGAAGCAAAGCGCCTTCTCAACGAAGCCGAGAACGTACTCACGGACGAAGCCCGCTACTCGCTCTTCAGGCGCAATCTGCTTGAGCATGTGGAAGGCATTGTTGCCGCCTCAGTCCGGCCACTTGAGAAGATCAACGACATCCGCATCATGCAACTCGACGGTATTACCGGTGGTGGTGGCGGTGGCGGCCAGCGCAATATGACCGATGAGGTTATCAATTCTGCCCTGCGCTACCGGGTGCAGGCGCCGCTCATCGACAACCTTTTGGCGGACCTTGGCATAGAAGGCGGCGATTTGGCCAAGATGGGCGGCCTCGTTCGCGAGGCCAGCGATATGCAACGAGTCTCCCAAGCCCTTGAAAAGCAGACAGCCGAGGAGCAGTCCGGCGATGGCGGCGGCGGTGAAGAACCCGGTCAGGACACCACCGGCGGCGGCAGCGAAAGGAGCTGATGATGGCGCGTGTTTATACCTCCAGCGTCATCAGCGCTCCTTCGGAAAAAGTCTGGGAGCGGGTACGCGATTTCAACGGCCTGCCCCGGTGGCATCCGGCTATTCGCGAAAGCCGCATCGAAAATGGTGAACCGCCGGACAAGATTGGCTGTGTGCGTGATTTCCGTTTGCAGAACGGCGACCGCATCCGCGAGCGCCTTCTGGGGTTATCGGATTTCGATTTGTTTTTTACATATTCGATCCTTGAAAGCCCGATGCCGCTTACAGAATACGTTGCCACATTGAGGCTCACTCCGGTGACTGACGGCAACCGCACATTCGTTGAATGGTCAGCGGAGTTCGAGTGCGCGCCAGATGAGGCCGAAGAACTGGTGAATGGCATTGGCCAGAACGTTTTCCAGGCCGGTTTCGATTCCCTCAAACGACACTTTGGCGGATAGGCGGTAAGCAATGGTCAAGGTCGAAAAAAGCACAATAATGGACGCGCCAATTGAGGCGGTCTGGAACGTGCTGCGCGACTTCAACGGCCATGACCAATGGCATCCGGCAGTTGCCGACAGCCATATCGAACGGGGCCGCTCTTCCGACATGATTGGTTGCGTGCGGCGCTTTCATCTTGCCGACGGATCCGAGCTCAGAGAGCAACTACTCACCCTGTCTGACGCAGATATGGCCTTCAGCTACTGCCTTTTGGACACTCCTGTGCCGCTGTTGAACTACGTTGCCCATGTGCGGCTTTTTCCGGTCACCGACGAGGACAGGACTTTCTGGCATTGGCAGTCCCAGTTCGACACCCCGGCTGGCCGTGAACAAGAGCTACAGCAAGTCGTGGGTGAACAAATCTACGAAACAGGATTCTCGGCGGTGCGCGAGCATATGGGGCTCACGCCTGCCCAATCAGGAGCATGAATTATGCCCATTCGGGTTGAGACATTTGAACGGATTGAAGAGGCAGCCCAGGCTCTGTCAGCCAACCAATCGGCGCGATTCTTCGGCGGCGGAACGCTGTTGATGCGCGGTGTGAATTCAGGTGATCAACGGTTCGACACCCTCATACGCGTCACCGATCCCGCATTTCGTGAGATTCAGATCCAAGGAGACCGCATAACCCTCGGCGGCGGCGTGACCATGGCGCAGATACTCGCCCACCGCGATTTGGCATTTCTCGCGGGCCCGGCACGGGCGGTTGGCGGGCCGGCCGTGCGCAACGCGGCAACAGTTGGCGGCAATTTGAATGTGGGCTCGCCCTTTGGAGATTTCACCACTGCTTTGCTGGCGCTTGGCGCGGAAGTTCAGCTTTCCAGCCAAGGCGGGAACTCTGTTTCAATAGACGATTTTTTGCGTGACCGCTCATCGGCACGGCAATCGATTGTCAGTGCTGTTTCACTTAAGCGGCCACAAGACCAATCCAGCTTCCGGTTTTTGAAGGTAAGCCGGGTCAAACCCAAGGGGATTTCCCTTTTATCCATGGCCGCCTCAATCAGCCGCTCGCCGGCGGGCGTGCGCGTCGCCTACGGAAATATGGGGCCAGGCCCGGTGCGGGCAACGGCAGTTGAACGTGCCCTTGAGGGAGCAAGTCTTGATGCTTCTGGAATCGCACCGGCATTGGCGGTTGCAGCTGAGGGACTAACCCCGCCAACCGACCCACTGGCAACAGATTGGTATAGGCGCGAAGTTGCCCCGGTACACCTGAAACGGCTCCTTCTAGGCGCAGCGTAAAAGGGATTTGAAAGATGGCCAAAAAACCAATCCAATTTCAGCTCAACGGCGAGAGCAAGGCGGTTTTCGCCGATGATGGGCGAAACCTCCTGGACGTACTCCGACGTGGTGTTGGCGATTTATCGCCAAAGTATGGCTGCGGCCAGGGCAGTTGCGGCAGTTGCACGGTGCTTATCGACGGCGAACCCTATCTTGCCTGCCTCACATTGGCTGAAACTGTTGAAGGCCATACAATTGAAACCACGGGCGGCATGGATGCAGGTGGCGAGGTTCACCCGTTGCAAGAAGCCTTCATGCGCAATTTCGCTGCCCAATGCGGCTATTGCACGCCGGGCATGCTGATGGCGGCCAAAGCGCTTCTCAATAAGAACCCCCGCCCTTCCCGGGAAGAAATTCTCTCCGCCCTCGAAGGTAATCTCTGCCGCTGCACTGGCTATGAGCCAATTATCAACGCAATTCTTGAAGTTGCCCAAGGCGGCGCTTCCCAAAGCTACGGGTGAATGAAACGATGGCTGTTGAATTCCGTAAAGAATTTTTTACCGATGAACGCGACGACAATCTCAACGAGATTGGCAAGCCGACCCGCCGCCAAGATATTCTGGGCCATGTGACGGGCCGCTCGCCGTTTTTTGATGACCATCTCTTCGAAGGCGTGTTGCATATGCGCTGTGCGCGCTCGCCACATCATCATGCCCGCATCCGTTCAATTGATATCTCAGAAGCTGAACGTATGCCGGGCGTGAAAAAGGTGTTGCTCGGGAAAGATGTTCCCAACAATCTCAACACTCTCCTCAGCCTGTTGGATTTCGGGCTTGATGATGAAGCGCTGCTATCAGAGAAAAAGGTTACCTATAAGGGCGAGCCGGTTGCCGCGGTAATCGCCGAAAGCGAACAGGCTGCGTTAGATGCGGCTGCCAAGGTGCGGGTGGATTGGGAAGTGCTTCCCCACGTTCTGGACGTTGAAGAGGCAATTAAGCCCGGCGCGGTGGTGGTAAACGAAGTCTATCCCACCAACAAATTCGTCTATCACGACAAATATGACCATCAAAAACTGCGCTATGGAGATGTAGAGGCCGCCTTTCAACAGGCTGATCACATCGTTGAAGGGCGCTACCAGATGTCGCCGATTGAGCAAGCACCCATAGAAACCTGCGGTGCAATTGCGGCTCCTGAAACAAATGACCGGTTCGTTTGTTACACCTCGACACAGGCATTGTTTTTCTCGCTTGGCACCTCGGCAAAACTTCTTGATACGTCTTCGGCGCGTTTGCATTTCATCGGCGGCACCGTCGGTGGCGGCTTTGGCGGCAAGGTGGACAGTCTCCACGAGCCTCTCGCCATTTTGGGGTGCATGCTCACCGGCAAACCGGTCAAATATATGTTCGACCGGGAAGAAGAAATGCAGGTTGGCGCACCACGCGGTGCAGAACGCTGGTTCATTAAAGATGGGGTGATGAACGATGGCCGCATCGTCGCGCGCCAGTTCACGGGATACTTTGATGCCGGCGCTTATACCCGGCTCTCAAGTTACGCCATCATCAAGTGTGTTGGCCACCTTCCCGGCCCCTACACCATCCCGAATGTCAGCGCCAATGTGTTTTGCGTTTATACAAACCGCACCCCAGCAACCGCCATGCGGGGCTTCGGCATCACCGGTGTGGATTTTTCCATTGAAGCCCATATGGATAAGGTGGCGCATCAGGTTGGCGCCGACCCAATAGAACTGCGCATCATCAACTCCTATCGTGATGGCGATATGAAAGCGCACCGCAGGGAAGCCAAGAACTGCGCTCTGATTGAGTGCTGCCAGGTGGCAGCCCAAAAAGCGGACTGGAAAATCAGCGATTGGGCAGGCCAGCAAAATTCGCTCACCGGTGGCGGTGGTGACCGAGCGCAACTCCCAGCCCATACCGCAACAGATCAAGATGGTGTCGTGCCGGGCGGCAGATCCGGCAGCTACGGACATACGGGCGGACGGCGGAACACAACAGATACAACAATCCCAACAACGTCGCCGCCGGTTCAGCCAACTCCACCAGTGCAGCCCGTTCCCCAGCCGGCCCAGGCCGCAGCGGCGCTAACATCGGAACCTGCAGCCTCCGCACCGCCCCCACCTCCGCAACCGGCAGAACCGGCACCACCACAGAAGCGGGGTCCTGCACGTTTTTCATCAACTGTTTCCGGACTAAGGAGGCGCTGACATGGCCAAGCACAAGGGAAAAGGCTTTGCCTGCATCAACTATCCAATCGGCATGAACCTGGGGGGTGATCCTTCTCAGGCGCTGGTTCACTCAAATCCGGATGGCAAATTCATGGTTGCGCTCTCGTCAATTGACCTTGGCCAGGGCATGAAATCTGTCACCCGCCAGATTGCCGCGGAAACGTTGGGCATTCCGGTGGAGGATGTTTATGTCGACACCGCGGATTCAGACACCGGGCCCCACTGCATGGGCTCATTTGCTTCTCGCGGCACCCACCGGGTAGGTAACGCGATCATCCAGGCTGCACACGAAGCCCGCGCAGTAATGCTTGAGGCTGCAGCAGAAGAAATGGAAGTCAATGCGGCCGATCTGGAAACCGATGGCAAAGGCAATATACAGGTAAAAGGCGCCCCTTCACGCACCATCACCGTTCAGGAAGCCTGCCAGGCAGCCCAGTTCAAACAGGGCAAAACCGTTTCCGGTCGCGGTATTTTCCTTATTCCTCTTTCCGATGTGAATCCGGAAACCGGTGAGATGACCCCCGTATCCTGCTTTGCCCATGCGGCAATGGTGGTTGAAGTCGAGGTTGATGACGAAACCGGCGAAGTAAACGTTCTTGAGATGAACAGTGCCTATGAGGTGGGCCGCGCTCTCAACCCCAAGCTAGTGGAACAGCAACTCACCGGGGGCGCCTGGATGGGTATGAGCCACGCGGCTTGGGAGACAACCGAGCCTTACTATCCTGACCGCGAACACGGACCGGTTGATTTTCTGAATTATCTAATGCCCGGCCCGGGCGATCTTGCCCAGCACAATATCGCGATTCTGGAGCGCCCTGCCCCGGATGGTCCCTATGGTGGTAAGGGCCCTGGCGAAATGTGCGCAAATCCCGTTCTTCCCGCCGTCGTGAACGCTGTTTTCAATGCTGTAGGCGTGCGCATTGATGAGCTTCCCGTCACCCCGGAGAAAGTCTTACGGGGCCTGCGTGAGATTGGCGGTGCACAACCGCAAGCAAAACACTAGGGGCACTCGTAGTGGCAGTGAGGCAAACCATAGTCGGCATTTCAAGCCCGCAAGAGTTGAGTTCAGCTTTGGGTGCTGCTCAGTACCTTGCTGGTGAAGAGCTGGCGACTGCTACTTATCTTGCCCTCGCCCTTGGAAAGCCACTGCTTTTGGAAGGCGCGCCCGGTGTTGGTAAAACCGAAGCTGCCAAGGCCATCTCTTCTGTTCTGGGCCGGGAATTGGTGCGCTTGCAATGTTATGAGGGAATTGATTCTGCTGCGGCCCTTTATGAGTGGAACTATCCGCGCCAAATGTTGGCTATCCGCCAGGCCGGTGACGCCTACGTGAACATCTATGCCGACGAATTCCTTGTCTCCCGGCCCATGCTGGAAGTGCTTCAGGATCCGAATGGAACGGTTCTCCTTATTGATGAAATCGACCGGGCAGATCATGAATTCGAAGCCTTTCTTTTGGAGTTCCTCTCAGATTTTTCGATTTCTATACCCGAACGGGGCACCGTGAGGGCAGCGGAAATCCCGGTGGTTGTGCTCACATCCAACCGCACCCGCGAACTGCATGAAGCGCTCCGCCGACGCTGTGTCTATCACTGGATTGACTACCCCGATGCTGAGCGTGAAGCGCAAATCGTCATGATGCGTGCAAGCTCGGTAGCCCAGGATACAGCAAATGCGGTGGTGCGTGCGGTCACTGCGCTCAGAGCAGAGCCGCTTGCCAAACCGCCAGGCGTTGCTGAAACCGTGGAGTGGGCCGAAGCAGCAACCCTGTTACACCAGCAAGGCTCTCCCTGGCCGGCGGCATTCATGCGGGCAATCGGTGTCGCGCTGAAAGATCAAGACGATCTGGCGTTCATGGGCGATCGCATTGAAGGGATTTTGCAGGAGGCCGCTGCATGAGCGACATCTCCCCCTTGCCCCGCGCCACCCGGCCATTTGTTGAATTTGCAACGGTTTTGCGAACAAATGGCTTTGCCGTTGCTCCCGAACAGACGCAAAATTTCATTGCCGCGGTTGGGCTTCTGGGCCCTCAGTCTATGGACCAAATTCATCAGGCAGCTGTTGCAACTCTTGCGCCGCCACAGGAACGCCGGCCCGACTTCGATGCGCTCTTTCGCACAATGTTCTTAGGGCAGACAGTTGCAGCAGCCGCTCCTGCGCAACCCGATGAAGAGGAGTTGGAAGCCTATGATGCCCAGGAAGGCACCATGGAGGTGCCGGAGATTGATGACACAATGGAATCGGGCGCTGAGGCAACCACCGCGGAACGCCTTTCCACCCGACGTTTTCATGAGGCAGATGAAAGCATCGCTTTCGCCAATTTGCGCCGAAAAGCGCCCGAAGCCCTACCCAAACGAGCCTCGCGCAGGCGCATTTCATCGCACCGGGGCGACCAGCCGGATATGCGAAAGGCCCTGCGCGATGCAGTAAAGCGTGATGGCGAAGTGGTAAGCCTGCCAGTGCGTGCCCGTAACCCGCGCCAGCGCCGCATTGTGCTTCTTATCGACATTTCGGGCTCCATGAAAAACGAGACCGAAACCTATATGCGATTCGCCCACTCCTTGATGCGTAGCGCGGAACGCTGCGAGGCTTTTACCCTTGGAACCCGGCTCACCCGCATCACCCGGGCGATCAAGGTAAGAAATCGCGATCAGGCGCTTGCCACCGCATCAACGCTGGTAGCGGATTGGGATGGCGGCACCCGGTTGGGCGATGCCCTTGAGGCATTTTTGGATGTTCCCCGGTTTGCCGGATTTGCCCGCGGCGCCCTTGTTGTCATTCTTTCCGATGGCCTGGAACGTGGAGATTCAACCGCATTGAAAGATGCCGTTGAGCACCTCTCCCGGCTGTCATGGTCAATTTTGTGGCTCACTCCTCTGGCTGCAGATACAGGGTTCGTCCCGCAAACAGAAGCCATGCAAGCCATAAAGCCATTTGTTGACCACATTGGGCGCGGCCATTCTTCAACTGCTCTGTGCGATGAAGTTCTCGGATTTGCCCGGAGGGCTGCGTGATGAAGATCATCGACAGCCATCACCACATCTGGCGCCGCACGGATTTGCCGTGGCTTTTAGGTCCCACCCAGCCGCGCATATTCGGCCCCTATGACAGTATGAAACGCGATTATTCTATTGCCGAGTTCCTGAACGATGTCGCTAGTACCGGAGTGGAAAAATCTGTCTATGTGCAGGCCAACTGGGCGCCCAACTGGTTTGAGGATGAAGTTGCCTGGGTGCAGAAAACGGCTGATCAAACCGGCTGGCCGCATGCAATTGTCGGCTATTGCGACATGCTTCAGGAAGATGCCCGGCGCGATCTCGACCAGCTGAAGAAATATCCCCTGATGCGTGGCATCCGCCAGCAGCTGCATTGGCACGAAAACCCACTCTACCGTTTCGCCGCCTCCCCTGATCTTGCCCGCATCAAGAACCTGCAACGCAATGTGGCCCACCTTGCCGATTACGGCTGGAGCTTTGATTTGCAGGTGTTTACAGAACAAATGGATGGTGCGGGCGAACTGGTTGACGCCTGCCCCGAGGTCACGTTCGTTCTCCAGCACGCAGGCATGCTGGAAGATACGAGCGATGAAGGTAGAGCGAACTGGCGGTCTGCCATGAAAGCGCTGGCCAAGCGCCAGAACGTCACCACCAAGCTGTCCGCCTTCGGCACCTTCATTCACCGCAATGATGAAAGCCACATTTCCTGGATGATGAAGCAGACATTGGCGCTATTCGGCGCGCGCCGCTGCATGTTCGGTTCAAATTTTCCCATCGAAAAACTCTGGACCACCTATGAGGCGCTCGTAAACGCCTTCCTGAGCGCGGCACAAGATTTAAGCGTTGCCAAACAGAAACTGATTTTCCATGACACCGCCAAACGAGTTTACCGGCTTTAGAGAAACAAAAGAAACACAGAAAAACAGGGAGATAGAAAATGGCACTCGAAATTAAAGTCCTCGATTACGGCGATATTGAACTTGAATCGAGTTTTCTCGTTCTTGGGCGTGATTGTGGACGCGTGCGGCGGGTGCCGACTTATGGCTTCCTCATACTGGGCGGTGAGTATCCGGTTCTGGTGGATACCGGCTACCGCGATAATGCCATCATGGAAACCCTGGGCATGCGAGGGCTTCAATTCCATGAAAACATGATCGAAAACCAGCTTGCCAAACATGATGTGAAATTGGGTGACGTTCGTTATGTCTGTCACACTCATTTGCATATCGATCATGCGGGTAAGGATGATCATTTCCCGATGACGACAACCGTGGTGCTCAACAGGCGCGAACTTGAGCATTCCGTCTCCGGGTTGATGCACCCGCAATATCCAAAGCCGGATATTCAGCACCTTATCGAGCGCCTCCACACGCCTGGTGCGTTGAGGTTCGAAGATACTGAACTCACAGGCGAAATCGAGCTCATCCCGGGCGTTACCCTGGATTGGGCGGGGGCGCACACACAAGGTTCGATGAATGTGCACGTAGAAACGGCGGAAGGCCGCGCCACCATCTGCGGTGATGTGATCTACGATATCAACGACCAGGTCGTGAACCCCATGTTCGAAATCCACGATCATGAGCCGCGGGTTACCGGGAACCATTCCGTTTCAAAGCGTGAGGAAAAGGCAGCAATCAAAAAGCTGCTTTCAAATTCCGTTTTCATCCTGCCCGTGCACGATAAACCGGCAAGGATCGACCGTTCCCAGGTTGTCGGGCGGCTTGACATGCAGGTACCCGGACCAATCACCGAATCCCTGCCGCAGCGCAACTGGTTCCCGGCCTGAATAGTGAAAGACGATAAGTGAGGTAACCCCATGGCCCATGATGCCATCCGGCCTGAATTCAGAGACCTGATCGACGAGCACGCACCCGTTCGCCAGGTTGGTACCGGATTTACGTTCACCGAAGGGCCAATCTGGCACCCGAGAGAACATTATCTTTTGTTTTCCGATATGCCGGGCGATGTGCGGCGCAGATGGGATAACTCTGGTGTGCGCGAGGTTTTGCGCCCTTCCAACAAGGGTAATGGTCTGACTTATGATGCCGACCTCAATCTCATCGTTTGCGAGCACGCCACATCGGCCGTTGCCAAATTCCGCCCAGACGGCACACGCGAGGTTCTCGCATCACATTATGAAGGTAAGGAACTCAACAGCCCGAACGATGTTTGCATCCGGTCCGATGGTTCGATCTATTTCACCGACCCATGGTATGGCCGCATGCCCCATTTCGGGGTTGAACGCCCACGCGAATTGGGCTGGCAGGGTGTTTTCCGAATCCCTCCGGGGCAAACCAGCGGTGAACCGCAGTTGGTTGTCGACCGGTACTTGTTCTCCATGCCCAACGGGCTTTGCTTTTCGCCGGATGAAGAATTGCTCTATATCAACGACACGGAGCAAACCAACATCAGAGTTTTTGATGTGGCAACCGACGGCTCCCTATCCAACGGGCGCATTTTCGCATCCGGCATCAAGGACAGCTTGAAACCGGGCGTGCCGGACGGCATGAAGTGCGATACCTCGGGCAACGTTTGGGTTACAGCGCCGGGTGGTGTTTGGGTTTTTGATCCCAAAGGGCGCCATATGGGCTCTGTGAGTATTCCTGAGCAGACGGCAAATCTCCACTGGGGCGGCGAAGACTGGCGCACGCTTTTTGTTTGCGCGAATACGTCCGTTTATGGAGTCGAAACAAAAATCGGACCGCGCAATGAACCATTTATGCGAACAACATCCTCCTCAGCCAGTGCGGGTGCTGCCAGTGCTGGCGCAAGCGCCTCCGCTGCCACCGGCAATGGTTCACTCGCGCTCGATCCATCCCGTTGCGCACTGATTATCCAGGATATGCAAAATGATGTGGTGATGGATGGCGGCGCATTTGCCGATTCAGGTTCCCCTATCCACTGCCGTGAACAAAATTGCATCGGCAACATTGCGAAACTTGCCGACCATTGCCGCCGCATTGGCGTTCCGGTGATCCATGTCTGGTTTGTAATACAGCCAGGCGCCGCCGGTATGACCCTCAATGCGCCATTGTTCGAAGGGGCGCACGAAGCCAACGCCCTTATTGAAGGTTCCTGGGGCGTGGAACCGGTGCCGGGCCTTGAAGCGAAAACCGGCGATCATGTAGTGCGCAAAATGCGCATGAGCGCCTGGGAAGGCACGTTGCTCGAAACAATTTTGAAATCAGAAGGCCGAGACATAATTATAGAAACAGGCGCTTGGACAAACATGTCTATTGAGCACACTGCGCGCACCGGGGCCGATAAAGGCTACATCGTGGTGATCCCTGAAGATGGCTGCTCCACAATGAATGCGGATTGGCATCGCGTTTCCATCGATTATGCCATGCAAAACGTTGCAGCGGTTTCCAAAACTGACGATGTTATCAAAGCTTTAGGCGGCTAAGGCTACCCGTTGCAGCCTTGCTTCCAGCTCGTCGGCAAGCGCAAAAACCTCCCGCGCTGCAGGGCCGTTGGGGCGGCGCTCAGTGGCGCTCAAGCCAATTCCCAGCGTTTCGGCAAACAACACCCGGTTACCCACCAGGGTATCGGCGCAATCACAGCCAAACTCTGCAAGAAGGCTCCTCATTTCACCAGTAAGACGCGTGCGCCGTGATGCCCGGTTTAGCACCATCAAAACCGGTTTGGATTCTCCTTGCACCATGGCAATCGTTGGCTCGGTGGCCCAAAGATCAACCTTTGATGGCGCCACGGGAACAACAACCAAATCTGCAGTCTCAAGCGCCGGGCGCCCATCCACCCCCATCTTTGGCGGTGTATCAATCAACACCATGTCATGCGATTTCAGCAATTCTCGCGCTTCGTAGCGCGCGCCCCAGGCGCTGGCTGTGCGAAACCCTATTAGATTGTCACTACCCAGTTTCTCGCAGCGGGTCATATACCAGCGGCCGAGGCTACCTTGCGGATCAGTATCAAGTATTGCAACCCGGTTGCCCCTAGAGGCCAGCGCCGTTGCCAGATTGGCGGTGAGTGTTGTTTTGCCCGAGCCACCCTTTTGCTGTGCGATCGTAATGATTTTGCCGGTCATGAAAACATCCTCAAGTTTTCTCAAGGATAACTCGATTCGGTCTTTGTATTCGAATAACGGTGGCAAGAAAAAAAACGGCTAAAAACGGCCACATAACATAAGCTACACCCAATTTATTACCCCAGCAGCACTCCATAGCCCCTCAAAAGGAGGCTGCTGGGGCGCAGGGTTATCCAAGAGGCTTGTTAAGAATTAAACCCATGCGCTCGCCTGTTACTCCCAAGCGTGAGCAGGATATAGTTGCCCTCGCAGCCGTTCGCTTTGTAGTTCCGGACACATTCTATTGAATTACTGCCAATCTGTTCACGTTGATGTGTTTTGAAATAACTATTGTGACGATTGTGAAAAGTTGCGTGTTGTGATGCAACAAATGTGCACGCTGGCGGATGGGTTCTAAAAGCCTCTCAAACGCCGCGTGCACCTGCTTTAGACTGCGGTCCAAAAAGCAGGTGCCGGGACAGGCCCGCCCTACAACCGACCTGTCCCGCCGATTTTTTCCACTGAATTGTCATGTGTTCTTGCAAAACAACTTGCAGATTGGCAGGCTAGTAAAGATTTTTGGGGAATGTTCTTAGAGGCAACATGAAAAACGAAGCGGAAGACTTCGCCTCTGCACGGTTTGCGTTGTTCAACGCCAAGCAGAAACTGCGCCTTCAACGCGCCCGTTTGCGGCTGGAAATTGAGAACAGCCGGTTCGACCGCTTTAGACGGGCGCCGGCCAATGGCAAAGTCGCCCACCGTTCCCCCTCTGTGAAAGAAGTGAACACGCTTTTGCTGGCCCACGACAAGGAAACAGAACGTCTGGTTAGAGAGCTTGAACGCAAGCACTTTGCAGGTTTCATCAAACCTTAACCGGAACACCGTTCATGAAAAGACCGCTGTTTTTATTGCTTACCGCTTTGTTTTTGACCGCATCGCCGGCGCTGTTAAACGGCAGTATCGATCAAGCTGGCGCGGCGCCTAAAAAATCCAAAACGGTGACGAATTTCAATCGCACGCCCACCAGCGGCCAGCCATCACCACGACCCTGGCGCAGCCCGAACGGTCGTAAGCGGGTGAGCAGAAGCTGTTGCGGCGGCAGCGGTGGCCGCTAGGTGGAGTGGCCATTCAGACAGAATATGGATTGAAAAATGCCCCCAGAGAATTTCTTCAATATTGATGACTTGAGCGCCGGCATTGCAAGGGAACTGGCCGAAGGTATTGAGACGAGAATTATCAACGGCGACCATGCCATGGTTTCAATAGTGCGCATTGAGCCGAACAAGAAAGGAACCTGGCATCATCACCCCGAAGAGCAATGGGGATTTTGCCTCGAAGGTTCAGGCACACGGTTCCAGGGCGGTGAAAGCGTTGAAATCTCGATAGGAGATTTCTGGCGTACACCGGGAGGCGTTCCCCACACGATCGAATCCGGCAAGGACGGCCTGGTGGTTATTGACGTCTTTGCCCCGCCCAGAAAGGCATATGAGAAAGCCAGTGCAGGTTTCGGCGCCGAAGAGGAATGATCTTTTTTGCGTTTTTGATCGGATACTGTTTTGGGCCCACGCTCAAAATGATCTCAATCAATGCCGGCAAATCCAGAATTCAATTCAATACGTTATAAGTCAGTATGTGTTTCTAGCCGGAGGCCGGGCTATGACTACTCATCGCCGCACATTCTTGGCAGGATTGCTTTGCGCTTGCGTGATTGGTTTCAGCGTTGAATCTGCTAAAACCGAACCAAATAAGAAAGCAACCAAGCAAACCAGAAGCAGGCGAACCCAAAGCCCGAACAGCCCATTCAAAGGCAAAGGCCGAGGAAGCCGAACCTGCTGCGGCGGTGGCTATCGCTAGCTCTGGCGATGCAGGCGTTCCCAGATTTATCCTGTTTGTAGGATGTTCCTAACGGCGTTTTTTTGTTGATTTAACGACATTCTGTCTCCGCCCACTTGTTCCCACTTACATATGAACAAATTAGTCAACCTACACTGCCCGCCATCTAATTCAACGATGCCTTCGCGTTGGAGCCTCTGAAAACCTCCGGAAAGTTCATTTGGCGTGAAAATCGCATGGTTTAAGAAATCTCCGGCCGCAACTATCTCATCCAGATTCACTAACGACCCGTCCTTCTGGACTGTGAGCAAAGCCAAAAGAAGCCACGCGTCGCTATCCTCTGGCGTTCGAGGGTCGACCAACGGCGAGCCGATTAGCCTTCCGCCATAAACATCCAATTAGGATTTTGCAGCATTTTTGTATGTGGAAAGAGTTGACTTATTCATCCAATGCGCTTTTGCGAATGTACTGTGGTGAAACCAGACTAGACTGCTTTTACCAGCAAGTTTCTTAATGACTCCACCAAATACGATTTACCCCTATAGTAGCATTGCAAGAGGAAAACATTGAAATTCCTCACAACATTCGAATGCAAGCCGGCAGGAGCAAATCTGAATGAGCAAATTTCTCGTCCACATCCATACAGGTCCAGAAAATCCGACTAAAGCCGCCCTGGGTTGTTTGATCGCCGCAACCGCATTGAAAGAAGGACACGAGGTAGATGTCTTTCTCGCCGGCGATGCGGTTCATCTTCTTTCCGCCAATTCGCTCAAAGACCTGGAAGGCGTTGGCACAGGAAATGTGGGGGACCACATAAGAGAGATTACAGAGAAGGGTGGGAATTTCATTTTGTCGGGAACGTCTTCGAAAGCGCGTGGATACGATGAAAAGTTGCTGGAAGGTCATCCGGCCAAGTTTGCGATGCCAGACGTGTTAGTTAAGCTTTCAGATTCAGCAGATACTGTTCTGTGCTACTGACAAGCACTGTGGATCCCGATCACATTTCTATGCACACTTAAACCAGCACTCACATCTTGGACGCCCTGTTCGCCGATGATGCGACTTAGAAGCTATGTGCTTGAAAAAAATGGTCGGAGCGGCGGGATTCGAACCCACGACCCCTTGTCCGCCAGACAAGTGCTTTATCTTTGTTTTCGGCATTTTTCAACGAGATTTTGCGTTTTTGTGACGTAATTTGGGACATAATTGTCTCTATCCGTGGGCGAATTTGCCTCGCGCGCGCGTGCGCGCGTACTGGTGAGAAAAGTTCTTTCGCCGCTCTTAAGCCACAGGCATCGGGGCAAAGAACCCCCCAATTAGTCGGCCTTTAGGAACGATGTGCATCATTGCCAACTTGACAATGATACCAACAAAAGGGGTATCGGCAAGCATGCCGAGTGATGTTCACCCTGTCTGTTTAGACAAATCTGAAATCATCCGCTTGGTTGGCAATGAGCTGCGC
Source organism: Hyphomicrobiales bacterium (assembly GCA_051010055.1). Classification (GTDB taxonomy): domain Bacteria; phylum Pseudomonadota; class Alphaproteobacteria; order Rhizobiales; family CAJQND01; genus CAJQND01. The sequence goes on from JBPCVY010000031.1 coordinate 18,187, forward strand.
CGAGGTAACTCCGTTAAAAGTGATGCTGTTGTCGGCGTCTAACGTTATCACTGCTCCGGCAGCCCCATCCGATAGTGCTGCCTCGACAGCGTCCCAATCGGCGAACATTGAAGTTGAAAATTCAACGATATCGTGGCTGGTTCCGGCAGCTTGGAAGTCTGTTATGACGTCTTTTCCAAAGTCGGGGTCAAACACAGATGTATCTGTAAATGCATCATTTCCACCCGTCAGCGTGTCGTCACCGCCTGCCCCAGTGATCCTATCTTCTCCATTACGTCCATTAATCAAGTCCGTGCCGTTTGAACCGGTCAAAGTATCGTTGACAATCTGGTTCATGAAGTCACCGTTCAGAACGAGCCTTCCGGTTCCACCAACCTCCAACGTTCCATCACCGGTGAGCTTGTTTATTACCAAATCACCCGATTGAACTGAAATCGTGCCGTTATTCTCAACGGCAACACTTATCGTTGAGACCGAAGCGGATCCAGTTTTGATGAATGTTCCATCTATAACCATCCTGGCGTCAGAGCCGTCATCGGTACCGCCGCGGTTCTGAGTGTACACACCGAACCCGCTACCAGTCGTGTCCAGCCACCATTTGGCGGGTCGAACTCCAAAACTCTCGGACCGAACATCGTAATCAGCTGTCGTTTTGAGTTTGCCTCAACGAATCATAAAACTGGCTCGTCGAGAAGGGACGGAACAGGAGCCGTACTCCAGGATTTCTTGCCGCCACGGATTTCGGCTTCTCTTGAAGTCATTAGCCGCAGCGAGACGTGAATACCAATGTCGAGGTTCTCCATCAGGATCGGTACCGCACTGAAATATCCATGCGTGTACCCCCAATGAACAGCGCGTTTTCCGGCAACAGTACCGTTTTCGGTGAAGTGCACGATTGATGTCATGCGCGCAGCTTCACCTGTGCGCAATTGAATGAGCGCTTCGGAACCTTCTTGGTCAGCGAATACGTTTTGGTCGTGTAGTTCTTGAAAGGGTTTATTGAGGAGCATGTCTGGCGGGACAGCGAGCAGTTCGCACACTCCCCATGAAACTGCGATGAGTTCAAAGTTGGCGTTTGCAACTGATATGAGGTTTGGCGAACTGTTGATTACCCGCAGGAGCCCTTCATCAGCGATCAAAGCCCCACTCATTGTTCCCAACACAATTTCTCGAATGGAATTTTGTATAGATCCGCTTGGTGCGGTGGATCCATTCTCCCAGCGCGAAACGCTGGCCTGGGTTACGCCCAAATGATCCGCAAACTCTTCCTGCGTCATTTGCAGTGATTGTCGGGCGCGAAGCATTAAATGTTGCCAGTCCATTGAACAATACCCCTCGGCGCAAAGCCTCCTGCGCTTGGCGCAGCAGGTGGCGTCAGTTTAATTTACGAGGGGCAACTCGAGAGTTGCAGCATATTCGAAATAATGACAACACGCTATTATTGTCGGCCTAACTACGTCGCTATTTTCCTCCGCCGCCAGCCTGCAAACCCAAGGCCGGCAAGGCCGGACGCGTGGATCGATCAAAACATACACTTATGTTTAGTTGCTGCCATTGAGGAAGTTTCTTAGCTTGACCTCTCACAATCTCAAAATTCCCTTGTGAGAGCCGCTTCCCCCAGAGGCGGCTTTCGCGCATTCAGCGCAATTTGGGTGCTCGTCTTCGCTTAGAGTGGGCTGTCCACGATGCGAAAACCCAATCATAAATTTGTTTGTATGCAAATGGTATTTTATATGCTGCAAAGGATTGCGCGCTGGCAATAGAAATTTGTTGACCCCACTTTGTCTGCGCCTTTCCGCAGGTGCCGGGATAACTCGCTAATAAACAATTTTGTCCCGGTATACCTACGGATATGGGCCGGTTTACTCTAAAACATGTGTGAACCGTGACCTGTGTCATTGACGTATCGAGAGATTGAACAGTTATGTTCGATCGTTGCAGTCGTTATGGCTGAAACGGGGACCCTCCGGTACGCATTCCGCCGCAGGTCGTACCGGAGCGCTCTCCTCACAGAAGACGCTTCCACCCCTCCTGCAAGCTCTGTATTCAATTCTGTATGGTTGTGCCCGAAAATAGCACAAAATGGGCATTCAGGCCTTTGATTTCACCAATCCGGTTGAATACTTCTCAATTTGAGACGGTTATGGTCCTCTAAAACTGGCACGCAGCTTGCGTTCGCAAGCATAGGCTTGCGGCGGAGCTATCCGCACAAGCTCAGTCCCACTGGTACGTCCTCCGCCGCAAGCGGGCGTGCCGGTGGGCACCAATTGCCTGCCGGTCAGCCTCCATCCCTCCGCACCCTTCATAGCTCCGGCAGGCAATTCACCACTTCTTCTGACGCTCTTGCTCCTGCTCAACCTTCTCCCGCCACACCTCAAGCGCCATGACGCGCTCAACCAACCCAGCAATCAAGCGGCGTTTGGTTTCTTCATTCGTGGGATTGGCCGCCTAAATCACGAACACGTCTGCTGCGTTGTCTTCCAAGTTCGCATAGCTCACGCTCAGCACGTTGATAGTGTCTGTAGGTGTGAGTTCAACCAGTTTGCTTGTGCAAAACCATTTGTTTGCAGAACGATTGAGGTGTTATCGATCGAAAACGTTCCCGAGGAAGAACTGAACTGCCACGACACAAAGTCGGATGTGGTAAAATTATTTGGAGAACCAGAAGCCAAAATTAAGGTCCCGGTCGCAGTGCCAGTGCATCCCAAGGCACAGGTGCCGGTCCAATTCCACGTGGACGCATCCGATTGTGGTGTCCATAAAGTTGCAAATGCCAATAGAGAACAGGCTAATAAGATGCTTCGCAAAACACGCCCCGAAATGTTCGAAGCCTAATCATTCGGGCCTCGCCCCCTCGTGGCTCTATCATCGGGATTGGTTGGGCAGGTTTCGACATTTTTTGTCCGCTGAAGCAGAAGTCGTCTCAACACCGGAAAGGCAAAGGGAGAGCATTGTCTTTACTTTGCTCACGCTGTGTTGGACATCGGTCTGGCATCTTTCACTTCAGGTTGAACAGTTCGCCTAAGGCAGTTTTTTACAAATTTTGCTTTGGCCAAGCGGACGCTGTACCGCCTTAGAAATATGAACCCTGAGCCTCAGAGATTCTGAAAAGATGTCGATCATTTGTTATCGACTTCTTTCACACCGCCTTGTTCAAATGCACCTCATATTCAAGTCGAACTTGCGCGACTAAACGGACATACATAGGAGA
>JBPCVY010000032.1:0-58701 GCA_051010055.1 Hyphomicrobiales bacterium
TCGGTGCGCAATGTGATGTCGGACCTGGAGGCAACCGGGCTGATTTTCGCTCCCCATACAAGCGCTGGCCGCATGCCGACTGAGCTTGGCTTGCGGATGTTTGTTGATGGACTTTTGGAAATTGGCGATTTGGGCGAATCCGAGCGCTCGCAAATTGAAGCCCAGGTGGCCGCGAACGGTGCCTTTGGTTCATCGGAAGAGCTGCTTACCCACGCAACCAATCTGTTGTCGGGTCTGAGCCACTGCGCCGGCCTGGTGGTCGCGCAAAAAGCAAACATGCGTGTCAAGCACATTGAGTTTGTGCCGCTTGAGCCGACAAAGGCGCTTGTGGTGATGGTTGACGAGGAAAACAGCGTTGAAAACCGGGTCATCGATTTACCTGCGGGATTGCCTGCATCAAGCCTCACCCAGGCGGCCAACTATATAAACTCCCGTTTTCAAGGCCGCACCATAGAAGAAGTTTCAACCCGCCTTCACAAAGATATTGAAAGCCGGCAGGCAGAGCTTGATGAACTGACCGCCCGGGTGGTCGACGACGGCATTGCCACATTGACCGAACAGCCGGGCGGCATTGATGGCAAGACCCTCATTGTACGCGGACGCGCCAACCTGCTTGAGGACATTACGGCGGTTGAGGATCTGGAGCGATTGCGCCGCCTTTTTGACGACCTGGAATCGAAACGCGAAGTCATCCGCCTGTTGAATCTGACGGACGATGGCGAGGGCGTGCGGATTTTCATCGGTTCTGAGAATAATCTTTTTTCTCTTTCAGGCTCTTCCCTCGTGGTTGCGCCTTACCGGGATTCAACCCAGAAAATCGTTGGTGTGCTGGGCGTAATCGGGCCAACGCGGTTAAACTATGGCCGCATTATCCCCATGGTTGATTACACTGCGCGCGTGGTGGGCAGATTGCTCTCTTGATTTTTGCCGCAATAACCCTGATATCGAGGCGTGAATATCGACGGTGGCGCCCTTTAAGCGGCGGTGCCCGGGCATTGAGGTACTTATGAGCAAATCTGACAAGACTGACGGCAAATCTGGAATCAAGAAACCGACGCCAGAAGAAGTCGCTGAAGCCCTTGAGCCGGGCAATGATAATCTGCCGTCTGAAAATGCGGACATTGATGCCAGCGAACAGCACAATGGCGAGCCTAACCCGTTTCAGGTCTTGGAAAAACTCCAGGCGGAAAATGAGGACCTTAAAATCCAAGTTCTCCGGATTGCAGCTGATATGGAAAACCTCCGCAAGCGTTCCGACAGGGAAAAATCTGAGGCATCAAAATATGCAGCTTCCTCTTTCGCCCGCGATATCATTGCAGTGGCTGACAATATCGGGCGCGCTGTCAATGCAGTTCCGGAAGAAGAGCTCGCCTCCAACGCAGCTGTTAAGAAACTTCTCGACGGCGTGCAGATGACCGAACGCGAATTATTGAACGTTTTTAAACGCCATGGCATTGAACGCCTTGAACCGAAAGGCGAAAAGTTCGACCCGAACTTCCATGATGCGGTGTTCGAAATCGAAAACCTGGATGTGCCCAGCGGCACGGTTCTTGAGGTGGCGCAAAGCGGTTACAGCATTGCCGGACGGGTTTTGCGCCCGGCAATGGTTGGCGTTTCAAAAGGCGGCCCGAAATGCGCTGCCGAGCCGACGGATAACGGCTCATCGGACGAATAATCTGATTCCATTTGCTTATCGCGTCACTTTCACTAATATCCAAAAGTGGGCTGAATAAGAGGTAGACGTTCAACCATCGGTTGAGCGGCATTAATGTATTTATCTCATGAAGTGAGCGATAAAAGAAAACACGGTCCGGACCTATTGAGTTTTCTGGAAGGGAGCAAGCATGGCTGGCGAACAAGACAAATGGGAAATTTATGAAGACAAACGCGGTGAATTCCGCTGGCGGCGCACCGCCTCAAATGGCCAGATTGTAGGCAAATCCAGCGAAGGCTATACAAAAAAGCCAGATTGTAAGGCAAATGCTCATCGTCACGGCATGGACGGCAACCCAAAGGGGTTGGGCGTATCTGACAAATGGGACGTTTATCAGGACAAGCGCGGCGAATGGCGCTGGCGGCGTGCCGCAACAAACGGTGAAATCACCGGGGCATCTTCAGAAGGCTATGTCAACAAATCAGACTGCCAGGCAAACGCGGCCCGTAACGGCATGGGCTAGTTCCCTGTGAAATTTTATTCGGAAAAACGCCGTGGAAGCAGATGCGCGGCGTTTTTTGTTGGCGTTTTATTGTGGCAGATGCACCCGCCGCAACGTGAGGTTCACCCGCCCGCCGTTTTTAAGCAGCGTTGATGTTCCCTCATAAATGCGGCTGACACCGTGATAGGCAAGGCGCGCGCGCCCGCCCAGCACTACTACATCACCAGAAAATAGTTTGAACGAGCTGGCGGGGCTTTTCCTCTCTAGTCCGCCTATCCGGAACAAGGCCGTATCGCCAAGGGAAATGGAAACCACCGGCGCATCAAAGTCTTGCTCATCCTCATCCCGGTGCAGTCCCATTTTTGCGCCGGACCGGTAAAAATTTACCAGGCAGCATTCCGGTTCATGCTGATAGCACGCAAGTTCGTTCCAGATTCGCAAAATTTCTTGCGGCATCTGAGGCCACGGTTTTCCCGTTACGGGATGATTTGGTTGATAGCGGTAGCCGGATTTGTCTGACACCCACCCCAGCGTTCCGCAGCTTGTCATGCGCACACTGAACGGCTTGCCGGTGCGCGGCATCACCGGATTGAACAAGGGCGCTTGAGCCACTATTTCGCGTATAATTTCCCGCAGCGCCGCGCGCCCGGTTTCAGATATATAACCAGGAATATGCCGAAAGCCCTCCAGGCATTTGTTCCCAGGGCTTGGCGCAAAGGATTTTTTAACCGTATTCATTGTTATTTTTCACAGATTGTGCGCTTGCAGGCCGGAAATCAACTCCCTATATACGCCACAGCGGCCAAGCGGGGGTTTACACGTCCGCAAAAGTGCCGAAAAGCTTGACGTTGCTGAGTTTGGGGACCGACCGGGTAAATCTGGTACCCACGGATGCTGAGAAAGGTCCATTCGGTCCGCCTGAAGGAGTAGAAATATGTCGAAGATTATTGGTATCGACCTTGGCACCACAAATTCATGTGTTGCTGTCATGGACGGCAAAGAGCCCAAGGTTGTAGAAAATGCAGAAGGTGCGCGCACGACCCCATCGATGGTCGCGTTCACCGAAGATAAAGAAGTTCTCGTTGGCCAGCCGGCAAAGCGCCAAGCGGTCACCAACCCAGAAAATACACTGTTTGCCATAAAGCGTCTGATCGGGCGCCGCTTTGCCGATAAAATGGTGAAGAAGGACAAAGAGCTCGTACCATACGAGATCGTCAAGGCGGACAATGGCGATGCCTGGGTGAAGGCGCGTGGCGAAAAGTACGCCCCGGCACAAATCTCCGCCCACATCCTCACCAAAATGAAGGAAACCGCTGAGCGATATCTCGGCGAGACTGTTACCCGCGCGGTGATTACGGTTCCGGCTTACTTTAACGACAGCCAGCGCCAGGCCACCAAAGATGCCGGAAAGATTGCCGGCCTTGAGGTTGAGCGCATTATCAACGAGCCGACCGCTGCAGCACTTGCCTATGGCTTGGATAAGAAAGAGGCCGGCGTTATTGCCGTTTATGACCTTGGCGGTGGCACGTTTGACGTTTCCATCCTTGAGATCGGTGATGGCGTATTCGAAGTGAAGTCTACCAATGGTGATACGTTCCTTGGTGGAGAAGATTTCGATATGCGCATCGTTGATTACCTTGCCGATGAGTTCAAAAAGGAGCAGGGCGTAAATCTGCGCGATGACAAGCTGGCTCTTCAGCGCCTGAAGGAAGCTGCTGAAAAGGCCAAGATTGAGCTGTCATCTGCCACCCAGACGGAAGTCAACCTGCCGTTCATCACCGCTGATGCGTCCGGGCCCAAGCACCTGACAATGAAGCTCACCCGTGCCAAGCTGGAAAGCTTGGTGGATGATCTTGTCCAGCGCACTGTTGATCCATGCAAGTCGGCCCTTAAGGACGCCGGTTTGTCTGCCGGCGAAATCGATGAGGTTATTCTCGTTGGCGGCATGACCCGCATGCCGAAGGTCATCGAAACGGTGAAAAACTTCTTTGGCAAAGAGCCCCACAAGGGCGTAAACCCGGATGAAGTTGTGGCCATTGGTGCTGCTATTCAGGCTGGCGTTCTGCAGGGCGACGTTAAAGACGTTCTGTTGCTGGATGTCACCCCGCTTTCGCTGGGCATCGAAACCCTTGGCGGTGTGTTCACCCGCCTGATCGACCGCAACACCACAATCCCGACCAAGAAATCGCAGGTGTTCTCAACCGCTGAGGACAATCAGTCCGCGGTGACTATCCGGGTTTTCCAGGGTGAACGGGAAATGGCGGCCGACAATAAAATGCTGGGTCAGTTTGACCTGGTCGGAATCCCGACCGCGCCGCGCGGCATTCCGCAAATCGAGGTGACCTTCGATATCGACGCCAACGGCATTGTCAACGTGTCCGCCAAAGACAAGGGCACCGGCAAGGAGCAGCAAATCCGCATCCAGGCTTCTGGTGGTCTGTCTGATGATGAGATCGACACCATGGTGAAGGATGCCGAGGCCAACGCGGAAGAAGATAAGAAGCGCCGCGAGGCCGTGGAAGCCAAGAACCAGGCCGAAGCGCTGATGCACTCGACCGAAAAGACCTTGAGTGAGCATGGCGACAAAGTTTCCGAGGCCGACAAGTCGGCAATTGAAACTGCCATCGAAGACCTCAGGGCTGCCCTTGAAAACGAAGACAATGATGAGATTGAGGCGAAAAGCCAGATTCTCGCCCAGGCATCAATGAAGCTTGGTGAAGCCATGTATGCCGCCCAGCAGGCTGAGGGTGAAGAAGCCCCAGAGACCGGCGTTGACGGCGAGCCTGTTGACGATGATGTGGTGGATGCTGATTTCGAAGAGGTCTCCGACGATGACGGAGACGAAAAGAAGTCGGCATAAAGGCCGCATAGCAATGATTTGCGTCCCCGTTCAAGAAAAGGTGCACACACCTTTTTGGAACGGGGGCGCGCCTTCTTTTTCTTATATCAAAAGAAGTTCCGTTAACCGGTGTACAGAGCCGGTTGCGAAACAGGGGTAAGAGTAGCAGAGCGAGATGTCGAAGCGCGATTTTTATGATGTGCTGGGTGTGGACCGGTCAGTCGATGACAAGGAGCTGAAAAGCGCCTATCGCAAACTTGCGAAAAAGTATCATCCGGATGCAAATTCCGGTGACGATGCCGCTGAAGCAAAGTTCAAGGAAGTCAGCGAAGCATACGATGCCCTGAAAGACCCGCAAAAGCGGGCAGCCTACGACCGGTTTGGCCATGCGGCCTTCGAAAATGGCGGACCTGGAGGGGGTGGCGGTTTTGGACCGGAATTCTCCTCCTCAATGTCCGACATTTTCGAAGACCTGTTTGGCGAGTTCATGGGCAGCGGCGGCCGCCGCCAGGGCGGTTCTGGCGGTGCGGCGCGCGGCTCGGATTTACGCTACAATATGGAAATTGATCTCGGCGAAGCCTACACGGGCAAAACCGCTGAAATCCGGGTTCCAACCAGCATTGCCTGCGATGTTTGCTCAGGCAGCGGTGCCAAGCCGGGCTCAAGCCCCACCACATGTTCTACCTGTGGCGGCCATGGCCAGGTGCGCGCCCAGCAGGGTTTTTTCACAATCCAGCGCACATGCCCGTCATGTCACGGCCAGGGCGAGATTATTTCAGATCCTTGCGCCGACTGCAGCGGCCAGGGCCGGGTAACCAAGAACCGCACCCTGTCGGTCAACATTCCTGAAGGTGTTGAAGATGGCACTCGCATCCGCCTTGCCGGCAAGGGCGAGGCTGGAATGCGCGGCGGCCCGGCAGGCGATCTTTACATTTTCATATCCATAAAGGCCCATGAATTCTTCCAGCGCGACGGCGCTGACCTGTTCTGCCGGGTGCCCATTGCCATGACGACGGCAGCCCTTGGCGGCGACATTGAAGTGCCGACAATTGACGGCAAAAAGGCGCGGGTAAACGTTCCGGACGGCACCCAGTCGGGCAAGCAGTTCCGCCTGCGCGGCAAAGGCATGCCGGTTTTGCGCGCCAAGCAGTTTGGCGATCTATATATCCAGGCAACGGTGGAAACGCCGGTCAACCTTTCCAAGCGGCAAAAAGAGCTGCTGGGTGAGTTTGCGTCAGAAGACCGGAACAACTCTCCGCAGTCGGAAGGTTTCTTCGCCAAGGCCAAAGCCTTCTGGGGCGGGCTGGGCGAATAGGCCTGAGGCCCATTTCGCGGTTTTTTAGCTCACAATCAATTCCTCACCGCCTCAGCATTCAGCCACCCGGCAAACGCTGGAGTCTTCAATTTCTATTTGCTATATTCCGGACGAATATTTTTTGGTTTACAGCAATTTTGACGAAGCTTGACATGCGAAATTTCGAACTTAGCAGCCCCACCAAGAACTGATCCGAATGGGTGTGGAAAAATCCTTTTATGACTTCTTCCTGGAAAGCACTGAACTGCATATCGACAAATGGCACCATTATTTTGAACTCTACGAAAAGTATTTCGAGAAGTTTCGCAGGCGGGAACTGAATTTCCTGGAAATAGGCGTCCAGATGGGCGGGTCTGCAAAGCTGTTCAGAAAATGGTTGGGTGACGGATGCAAGGTTACCGGGATCGATATTGACCCGCAATGCAAGCAGCATGAAATTCCAGGGCAGATTGATATAGAAATCGGTGATCAGAGCGATCCCCGGTTTTTGCAGGCTGTTGCCAGAAAACATTGACCATTTGACATCATTCTGGATGATGGCGGGCACAGGCTGTACCAGATTTGGACATCGTTTGATGCGCTTTTCGATCATCTGAATGTCGATGGCATTTATTTCATCGAAGATGTAGCGCCCCAGTATTTTTCAAATCCGTTTTACCGCGCTCATCCCGAAAGCAAGACTATTGCGGAGTTCATTAATCACCTGTTCCGTTTGATGTGTGAAGACTCCGCAAAAGACGAGCTCTTTGAATATTGGATGGTTCCCTTGCATGAGCGCCAGTTGGATATGATGGGCCAAGGGCGCGGACGTATGGTCAAATCCGTGAACCTGCACGATTCCATTATTGTGATTGAAAAGAATAAACGCCCGCCGATTTTGCGGGAAATACGCAATCAGATTGACGAGTATTATACGTAACGCCCATCTGTATGGCCCTGAAAAAGTTCCTATGGACAATTTGGACCAATCCCCCTTTTTCAGCGTTGTCATGGTGGACTATGAGCACCACGTTCCGCGCGATCGCTTTCGCAGGGGTGTGCAGTGTTTCGGAGAGCAGAGTTTTCAGAGTTTCGAGCTTCTGATTTTTCATGATGGCCCCAAGGAAATGCCATATGAAGAAGAACTCAGCGCTGTATCCAAGCCCGAATTCTTGCGCACATTTGCAACCGAAGCCCGGGAAAATGTTTGGGGCCATACAAACCGGGACCGCGGCATTCGCGCGGCCCGGGGCGAGTGGATTGTTCACACAAACGCAGATAACGTTTTCTACCCTGACGCCCTGGAGAGGTTAGCTGCGAAAATTCACGACGCTTCACCGGTGGTGCAGGAGCAAACAGTAACTACCGAAAAACAGGTAGTAATCTTTCCAATCCTCATGCGCGGGATGGCGCCTGTCCGCAGCACTCTCGCCAAATGCCCGGAATATGAAGAAGAAATGACTTTCATCCTGTCCGGCATTCCGGTGAGGATTAATCACATTGACGCTATGCAGTTTGTTACGCGGCGGGACATTTGGCTGGCGGAGGGAGGCTGGTATGACACGAGTTTTGCCGCCGACGGCGTGTTGTATGAGCGCCTTGCGCAGAAATATTCAATTGCAGCAATGACAGAAGTTCTCGGGGAGCATTGGTAATGCGTGTCTTTGACTTCACATTCACACGTCAAATTCAAAACCCGTTGCCTGATTTGAAACACGGCACTTTTTTGCCCACTCCTGGCTCGGAATAAACAGAATATGCCGCATGGATTATTTCTGCCTACCATCTCTCCCAGAAAGATTTGGAAGAAAGCAGCGATGCAGCCGAGGTAAACCTTGCCTACCAGACCAAAGATGATTTGTGGACGGGGATACTCAAGCAAAACCTCTCCCAGCTGGTCGAGGCATTGGAAGCCGGTGACGCCACAAACTGGTGAACATTCTGGATAGGTTTGGCCACAGCTATACATTGTTTGGCGGAGTTTCCCTGGGAATTGATGGGTATACCCATTGGAACCAGCAGCCGGGCTACGCCGCCTATTCGTACTACGACAAACTGGTTCGCCTGGCAGAAGCGGTTGGCACGTTGGGCGTGGAAAGTCCCGAGCATGGCCCAAATGGCAACTGGGGCCGCAATCAGAATATTGCTGCTGACGATTTGTGCGCGCAGCTTGAGCAGGATATCGGCTTCAAGTTGGGTATCGAGCAGAACGGGTTGCCGGTTTTCGGCCTTTTGGTTGGCTCAGGCCTGTTGCATTACAGGCACTTGAACGCTGCATATGTTGCTTTCCGTTTGAAGCAGATTTTGCGGGCGTGCAGCCACAATTCGCGGCCAAAATCAGTTATTGCTGAGTATGGCGGAGGGCTGGGGTTGGTTGCCTACTACATGTCTTTTTCAGACATAGGGTCCTACCGGCTCTTTGACCTGCCGGTAACCAACGCCATTTCTGCCTGGTTTCTTCTGAACTGTGCACACCCGATCAAAGTGTCACTCTACGGGGAGACCGCTTCAGATGCTGATGGAACTGTCATGATCCATCCTTCCTGGCGCTGCCCTGATCTGGCAGATGCCTCTATGGACATCAGCTTGAACATCGATTCAATGCCAGAAATGTCTGCGGGAATTGTTCAGGCATTCAAAAAAGAAATCCGCCGCTCAACGTCGCACTATTTTCTGAGCATCAATCAGGAGCACATGCTGCCGTTTGCCGAAGCCGGTGGAAGCCACAACCGGGTTTTCGATATTTTCGGTAAAGGCGCATATTTTGAACTGCTTTCACGCCATCCCTATTGGATGCGCCCTGGCTATGTTAAGGAATTGTGGAAGCCGGCTCCTTAACCTTTCCCAGTAAGCGGGTTGGCAGGGTCCCGGGCAACTTTCAGCTCATAGGTTGAGGCCGCCAGTGCGTCATACATGATGAGCCGGCCGGCCAGGCTGTCGCCAATCTCCAGAATTTCCTTCAAAACCTCAATCGCCTGCAGGGAGCCTATAACACCGGTTACCGCACCGAGAATGCCGGCCTGGGCGCATGTGGGCACCACGCCGGGCGCAGGTGCTTCCGGGTGCAGGCACCGGTAGGTTGGAAACGGGTTGCCATCGGGCGCGGTTTCATAGGGCTTGAGGGTGGTTATCTGGCCATCGAACTGGCCAACCGCTGCGCTCACAAGCGGTACCCTGGCGTGAAAGCAGGCATCGGAAACCGCATACCGGGTTTCGAAATTATCGCACCCATCTGCTACCACATCATAACCCGCCACCAGTTCTGCAGCGTTTTCTTCCGTTAGGCGTGTGGGGTGCTCGATGATTTCAATGTTCGGGTTAACCTCGCTCACCATTGCCGCAGCACTTTTCGTTTTCACCATGCCAATGCGGCTGGTGGCGTGGATGATCTGGCGCTGCAGGTTCGACAGGGCCACCTCGTCATCATCAGCAATGCCGATGGCGCCAACACCTGCTGCGGCGAGATAAAGGATAACCGGTGAGCCGAGCCCGCCCGCGCCGATAACCAGCACCTTGGCCGATTTCAGTTTCTGCTGGCCGGGCCCGCCCACATCACGCAGCAAAATGTGCCGCGCATAACGTTCCAGTTCTTCATCTGTCAGAGGCATATCGGGCTCCGGGCAAAGTTCTGGTTCCCCTTATGCCACGGTCATGAGTTTTGACAACCGGCAACGAAGATATGTGTGTTCTTAGCGCGGCCCGTTAAAATCTTCAGGATGGTCTGACCTTTGATTGGCGATTATCAAAAGCTTGCTCAAAAGGGCAGCGTACCCGTGGGCATCATCAATGGCGCGGTGGGTGTGGGGGTGATTGCCAGGCGCAAGGCCATCACATTCAATATCTGTATCGAAATAATGGGCCAGATTACTCAAGTTTATCCCTTCCCGGACGACCCAAACCCTCCAGCCCCGCGGGCGGTTTCATCCAATATTTCAAACTCATCCCACTCGCCTTGTGTAACCGGCGCAAAGATGAGTTGGGCGACGCGTTCGCCACGATGTATTTCAAATGATTCTTCGCCATGGTTTATCAAGATGACACCGACTTCGCCACGGTAGTCTGCATCAATTGTGCCTGGCGCATTGAGCACCGTCACACCGTGCTTCAGGGCAAGGCCGGAACGCGGGCGCACCTGCGCTTCATGGCCTTCGGGCAATGCGATGGCAATGCCGGTGGGCACCAGTGCGCGCTTGCCCGGCTCAAGCCGGAGCGGTTCTGAAACGGCTGCACGCAGGTCCATTCCTGCAGCATTCTGGCTTTGATAGGTAGGCAATGGCAGATGCGCGCCATGAGGCAAGCGGGTAACTTTGATTTTCACAGTCGTACTCATAAATTATCAGGAAATTTGTTCAGCAATTTCGGCCATCATCCGGCGAGCAACTTCGTCTTTTGACATTTCCGGCCAGTCTTCAACACCATTGGCGGTGACGATATGTACCGTGTTGGAATTGCCGCCCATAACGCCGGAACTTTCCGAGACATCGTTTGCGACAATCCAGTCGCATCCCTTCTTTTTCAGCTTGGCCTTGGCGTTGGCGACAACATTCTTGGTCTCGGCAGCAAAACCCACCACCAGCGATGGGCGTTCTTTCTTGAGGCTGGAAACGGTTGCCAGAATGTCCGGGTTCTCGGCAAGCTCCAGTTTCGGCAAATCTGACTTTTTGCCCTTTTTCATTTTCTGGCCGGCGGCATTCTTCGTGCGCCAGTCAGCCACCGCTGCGGTAAAAATGCCCACATCGGCAGGAAGCTCATCCATGGTGGCTTTGAGCATTTGTTCTGCTGTTTCAACGGGGATCACTTCCACCCCTTCTGGCATTTCGACATGAACAGGCCCGGAGATTAGCGATACCTGTGCGCCAAGTTCAGCTGCTGCCCGGGCAATGGCATATCCCTGCCTTCCAGATGAGCGGTTGGCGATATAGCGCACAGGGTCAATAGGCTCATGGGTGGGCCCGGCGGTGATGACCACCCGTTTACCTGAAAGTGGCGCACTGCCGGCGGAGGGAACGGAGGGCGCGGCCTTGCTACCGGCAAAATGCTCATCAAGCGCAGCAACAATGGCTGCTGGCTCTGCAAGCCGGCCTGGTCCGTATTCACCGCACGCCATGTCCCCCTCATCGGGCCCGACTACCAAGCCGCCCCGCGATTTCAATATGCGCAGGTTTTCCTGGGTTGCTGCATGCTCCCACATGCGCACATTCATGGCAGGTGCAATCATCACCGGTTTGTCGGTGGCCAAAAGGCAGGTGGTGGCGAGATCATCGCAATGCCCGCCGGCCATTTTGGCCATAAGGTCAGCGGTTGCTGGCGCCACCAGCAAAATATCCGCATCGCGGGAGAGTTGGATATGGCCGATTTCCGTCTCATAGGTAAGGTCGAACATATCGTCAAAGACCTTGTCGCCTGAAAGGCTCGCCACGGAAAGAGGGGTGACAAACTCCTTCGCCGCCCGGGTCATAATCACCCGGGCAGATGCGCCCCGGCGCCCCAGTTCGCGGATCACATCCAGCACCTTGTAAGCAGCGATGCCGCCACCCATGATGATCAATATCCGTTTGCCGTTCAGCATAGGTTCTCTCCTGCCCAGCAGCTCTATGGTGCCAGCTTTAAGGCAATCACCACAAGCGCTATGGCGCCAATCCATAATGCAGCGCGCGTGGGCCAGTTTTGCCGTGCCTGGGCGCGGGCGAGCTCATTTGTGGTTTTTTCATCAAGCCTCAGCCCGCCATGGCCTGCCATTTCGCCCAGCATGTGGGCCGCGCGGCCTGCCTCTGACAGGACATCCGGCAAATCGCCCATCACCTTGCCCAGCACCGCTGCGCCTTCTGCAGCATCCTGCAAGCGCCCTTCCGGGCCAAGTTTCTGTTCCATCCACTGGCGCACCACCGGCTCTGCTGCATCCCACATGTTGAGCCTGGAGTTCAACGTGCGCGCCACCCCTTCAACAACAACCATTGTTTTTTGCAACAGCAACAATTGCGGCTGGGTTTGCATGTCGAACTGCTCGGTTACCTGGAACAGTTGCCCCAACAGCCGGGCCATGGAGATTTCATCGGCATTCTTATCCATCAGCGGCTCGCCGATGGCGCGCAACGCCTGGGCGAAACTTGAAACCGGCTGGGTGTCAGGCACGTAGCCTGCATCATAGTGCACCTGGGCCACGCGCTTATAGTCGCGGGTGATAAAGCCGTAGAGAATTTCTGCCAGGAACATGCGGTCCTTGGGCGAAAGCCTGCCGATAATGCCGAAATCGACCGCCACGAGTTCGCCGTTCCCACCAACAAACAAATTGCCCTGATGCATGTCCGCATGGAACATGCCATCGCGCATGGCATGGCGCAGAAATGACTGTATGACCCCATCTGCCAGCGCGTTAAGGTCATGGCCTGCCGCTTTGAGTTTTTCGGGATTGGAAAGGGCAATTCCATCCACCCATTCTAAAGTCAAAACGCGGCGGCCGGTTCGGGCCCAGTCCACTTCCGGCACCCTGAAACCGTTGTCTTCAGCGGTGTTCTGGCCCATCTCGGAAATGGCTGCCGCCTCCATGCGCAAGTCCATTTCCAGCTTTACCGTGTTGGCCAATGTCTGCACAGCCGCCACAGGGCGCAGGCGCCGGGCCGGGGCATGCATGCGCTCGGCCATGCGCGCGGCATAGAAAAAAGTCTCCATTTCACTGGCGAATTTCTCTTCAATGCCAGGCCGCAGAACCTTAATTGCAACATCCCGGCCTTCAATAGTGCGCGCCCGGTGCACCTGGGCAATGGATGCAGCAGCCACCGGTTCAGAAATCTCAGTAAATTGGTTCTGCCATGGCGCGCCAAGGGCTATGTCGATTTCTTTCAGCGCCAATTCGCGAGAAAACGGCGCCATTCGGTCTTGCAGTTCAGACAGCTCAACCGCCCGTTCAGCACCTACAATATCCGCACGCGTTGCCAGGAACTGGCCAAGCTTTATGTATGTGGGCCCAAGTTCGGTGAGCGCTTCGGCAAGGGGATTTTTATCCTTTGGCGTTCCCCCGCCCATTCCACCGATTTCATAGGCAAAGCGCATGGGCGCTGGCATTTCGGAAAGCTGGTCGGCAGGCACAACCTTGTGCTTGGCCAGAGCGCGCCCGGCACGGGCAAGCCGGTACATATGACGAATAGATGAAAACATTGATCAGGTCCGCCATCCGGAATGAAGGGCGACAATTCCACCAGACAGATTGCGGTACCTGGTATTGCCAAAACCGGCATCGGCGATCATCTGCAAAAAGTCCCGCTGGTCTGGAAATTTGCGTATGGATTCAACTAGATAACGATATGGATGCCCGTCGCCTGTCACCACTTTTCCAATGGCCGGAATGGCGGTGAAGGAATAGGCGTCATAAAGGCTGTCCAACCCGGGCACTTCCACATGGCTGAATTCCAGGCACAGGAAATGCCCTCCAGGCTTGAGCACCCGGTAGGCCTCGCTGAGCGCCTTTTCAATATGGGTGACGTTTCTGATACCGAACGCAATGGTATAGGCATCAAAACTACTGTCTTCGAACGCAAGCTGCTCGGCATTGCCGGTCACAAACCTGGCGCGGCCTGCCAACCCCTCAGCGATTGCGCGCTTGCGCCCTTCGGCGAGCATCTGCTCATTAATATCACACAGAGTAACCGCGCAGCCGGGCTCTCCCGCCTTCAAAAACCTGAATGCGATGTCGCCGGTTCCGCCGGCCACATCCAAAAGCCTGAAGGGCCGGTTTGATTTTGGTGGCGCGACCGCCGTAGTCAATGCGTCTTTCCAGGCCCGGTGCAGCCCGCCCGACATAAGATCGTTCATCAGGTCATAGCGGGCGGCGACTTTCGAGAACACTTCATTGACGCGCCCCTGCTTTTCGGCTTCATCAACGTCTTGAAATCCGAAATGGGTGCGTGTGCTTGTCTGCGATTTGCGGCTGGCCGTCATATTGTTACTCAATTACCATTAAGCGCCGCACAATAGCCGATGGCAGGACAATTCGCCATCTGCTTCTTTGCAATAGGGTTAGGAAAAGTGAGCATAAAAACAAATGCCGGAACTGCCTGAAGTTGAAACCGTAAAGCGAGGGCTGGAGCCGGTTATGGTGGGAAATCGCATCGCATCGGTTGATGTGCGAAGGGATGGCTTGCGGTTCCCGTTTCCTGAAAACATGGCAGCACGCCTTGAAGGCCAAAAAATCACTGCAATGACACGGCGGGCTAAATATATCCTTGCCGCATTGGAGAGCGGTGAAAGTTTGCTGATGCATCTTGGCATGTCGGGCCGTTTTACAATTCATGAAACGTCAGCCGCAGCGCCGCAAACACCTGGCGCATTTTATCATGACGGCGCGGTTGGCGCACACGATCATGTTATCTTCCGCATGGAGGGCGGCGCCTTGATCGTCTATTGCGATCCGCGCCGGTTCGGCATCATGGATCTGTTTCCCGATAAGGAAGGGCAAACCCATCCCCTGCTTGCGGAACTTGGTGTGGAGCCGCTCGGGAACTCTCTTACCGCTGAATATCTCAATACAGCTTTCAGGGGGCGCAAAACGCCTCTAAAAGCCGCCTTGCTTGACCAGAAAATCATTGCAGGGCTTGGCAATATCTATGTTTGCGAGACCCTGTACCGGGCTAAGTTATCGCCGCGACGGCGTGCGGGCTCAATTACCGGCGCAAAGAAACCACCTAAGCGCCTGGAAGGACTTGTCCGCGCCATCCGCGATGTTCTGGACGAAGCCATCATTGCCGGCGGCTCAAGCTTGCGGGACTATTCCCAGGCTGACGGCGAGCTAGGCTATTTTCAGCACAGTTTTGAAGTTTACGGCCGGGAGGGCGAGCCCTGCGCAACCACCGGCTGCGGTAAATCTGTTCAACGGATTGTCCAGTCTGGCCGGTCAACATTTTTTTGCCCTGCATGCCAGCGTTGAAGCGCGGTTCGGAAAAATCCGGCCCGGCTGAGGCAATTATGGGCTTGCGAAAGTCGCTGTGAGGCTGTCTATTTCCGCTGGAGTTTGCCGTTGATCAGTTGAGGAGCACACCGGATGGCCTACAAATTTATCATTGTCGAAACGCGGGGAAAGACAGGGCTGATAACAATAAACCGGCCAGATGTCCTCAATGCACTTAATTCCGATGTTATCGCGGAAATGGTAAAGGCTCTCAAAGGATTTGAAAAAGACGAAAAGATAGGCTGCGTGGTGCTGACCGGTTCGCCCAAGGCCTTTGCTGCCGGTGCGGACATTAAAGAAATGCAGAACATGTCTTATATGGATGCGTTTCTGGGAGACCACGTCACCTCATGGGATGAGATACCCAGGTTCCGCAAGCCAATGATTGCCGCTGTTGCCGGCTATGCGCTGGGCGGTGGTTGCGAGCTTGCCATGATGTGCGATTTTATCATTGCTGCCGATACGGCAAAGTTCGGCCAGCCGGAAATCACACTCGGCGTCATGCCCGGCGTGGGCGGCACCCAGCGCCTCACGCGCTTTGTCGGCAAGTCCAAGGCCATGGAAATGTGCCTTACCGGGCGCATGATGGATGCCCAGGAAGCTGAATGCACCGGCCTGGTGTCGCGGATAGTGGATGCGGACAAACTGATAGACGATGCCATTGAAACAGCAGAGAAAATCTCATCCTTCTCCCTGCCCATAACGATGATGACGAAAGAGACAATAAACCGCTCTTATGAGGTGAGCCTTGCCGAGGGCGTGCGTTTTGAGCGCCGGCTCTTCCATTCCATGTTCGCCACCGAAGATCAAAAAGAAGGCATGACCGCCTTCGTTGAAAAGCGCAAACCCAATTTCTCCAACAAATAGTATTGTTTGAACACGCGTGCCAGGCGGTTTTTTTTACCTCTATACTTGTTGACGAATTTGGCCGGTACAGGTATAAGCCGCCCACCTTTGGCTGGCCGGTGAAAGTGCCGAGCCCGGCGCAAAGTATTTTCGAACAATTGCCCGACCAGCTGCTGTGCGGCTTGAGGGCCTCTTAGAGGCAATAGAGACTATGGCCAACACAGCTTCTGCAAAGAAAGCGATCCGCAAGATGGCGGGCCAGACCGCGGTCAACAAGTCGCGCCGGTCGCGCATGCGCACCCACATTCGCAAGGTAGAAGAGGCAATTGAAAGCGGCGACAAGGCTGCAGCAGCCGAGGCGCTTAAAGCAGCGCAACCTGAAATTATGCGCAGCGCTCAAAAGGGCGTGCTGCATAAAAACACAGCTTCCCGCAAGGTTTCCCGCCTTTCCAACCGCGTCAAGGCGATTTCCTAACCAGCCCGAGCGCCCTTGAATCCCACGGGAATTTGCAATTGCAGTCCGCATATTTCCCGGCCATCGACAGGTGTTCAGTGAGCCGTTGAATTTCGCTTATTCGTCCCTATACGGATTTTAATAAATTTTATTGCGTTTTTTCAACGCTTTAGCGGGGTATGCCATTTGGGTCGCCCCGTTTTTTGCATTCTGGTTCAAAAAACCTTGCAGAAAACCGCAGAAATTCAACAAAAATTGCCGAATTGCTTTCGGGCGTTTCGCGCTTTGATTCTATTAAGAGAGTCAAGTATTTGCAGCTTCAAGAGGTTTACTGGCGGCGTGCGAGTCGGTAAGAAAATTTTACTCTGTATACGGCATATATCGAGTCTCCTGTTGCCTGTTCCCACAGGTCTGTGTAAAGTTCTTGATATTGACGGTGCAGCTGGCGCCCCGGTTTCGGGCATAAACAGAACAGGTCAGCAGCATTCCGTGAAGCCCAATTTGGGATTGCGTGAATTTGCACCGTTTGAACTGGCTGTTTGCCGACGTCTGGCAAGTTTGCAGTCGGTCAGCATATAGCAAGGCGTGTGTTGTACGCCAAAACATGGCAGGAAAACTGCCAAACTGGGGAATAAGCATTTCCCGGTACGGCGAAATTTTGGCGTTCGCCATTTGTGGGCGCAACAAAAGGCAACAATTGCGGGAATTATTTGCCCGCAAACCTGGTTACCGGGGACTGGGCCGGATGCCAGGGCAGGTGCCGGGGTAACCGGGATCTACTAAGGAGTTAAAATCGATGGAACCATCTCGTGCTCTCCGCGCTGAATTGATGGTTATGGGGAAAGGGGAAAGAGACCAATAGTGCGGTTCCGCGCCAGCCACCTTTTGGGCGGAACACGTGGTCTATTGCACAGCAAACAGCATGAATCTTGAATGACGGCCACGTGCTTTGGTGGGGCAACGCTAGAGATCAATCGATAGCGGGCGCGGGCTGATCTACGGGAAAACAAATATATTTTTAGCCAGCGGTGGTGGAATAAGTAATGAAAATGATGCAATTGGGGAGTGCAGCTGAGCCAGAAGGAGCTGTACGCGCACTCGAAAAAGACGACATTAAAGAAAAATGGGACCGAGTCGCCGCAAAACTGCGCGCTGAATTGGGCGAAGAACTTTTTTCCAGTTGGTTCGCCCGTATGGAAGCAGAAGAAATCTGCGACGCGCGCCTGATGGTTTCGGTGCCAACGCGGTTCCTGCAAAACTGGGTCCGCACCCACTACTACGAAAACCTCCTCAAACACGCAGACGCCGAATGGGATGGCATCGAAGCTATCGTCATCAAGGTCAGGGCGCGAGGTGTTCCGGTAAAGCCGCGCAAGGCCGATATTTTCAAGGATCTGCCTGAAGCAAACCTCGAAGCACCTTGCAATGTGCGCCAAGAGCGCGATCAAAGCGCCAGATCCGTACCAAATTCCGCTTCTTCCTCTTCTGAAAGAGGCTCACCGCTCGACCACAACCTGACATTTGAAACATTTGTCATCGGCGGTTCCAACTCGCTGGCCCACGCCGCGGCCCGGCGCATTTCAGAAGCCCAGCCCGGCGCACCGGTCAGCTTTAACCCGCTGTTCGTTCACGCCGGCGCAGGGCTTGGCAAAACCCATCTCCTGCACGCGATTTCCTGGCGTATCCGCCAGCTGCATCCTGCCCGCAAGGTGCTGTATCTCACAGCTGAGCGGTTCATGTACCATTTTCTCGCCGCCCTTAAGGCGCGAGATGTGCTGCCATTCAAAGACTATTTCCAGTCTGTTGACGTGTTGCTGATTGATGATTTCCAGTTCCTGCAGGGCAAGTCCATGCAGCAGGAATTCTGCCACACATTCAATTCGCTGGTGGATATGAAGCGTCAGGTCATTATTGCGGCCGATGTGCCACCAGCCCAGTTGGAAAGCATTGATGGGCGCATGAAGTCGCGCCTTGCCGGCGGCCTGGTTGTCGATATTCAGTCGCCGGACCTTGAGCTTAAACGCAACATTTTGCGCACCCGCCTTGCTGGTGCCGCCGCGAAAGATCCGAGCATCATCATCGCCGATGAAATCGTTGAATTCATCGCGCAACGGATCACTGGTGGCGGGCGCGAGCTGGAAGGCTCGCTCAACAGAATTATCGCCAATCAGCAGTTAACCCGTGCGGCGTTGACCGTGGACCAGGCTGCATTGGCGCTACGTGATCTTGTGCGGCCTTCTGACATTCAGCGCATCAAGATTGACGATATTCTCAAAGTGGTGGGACGCCACTTCAATGTGCCCAAGGCCGATCTTCTTTCGCCGCGCCGCGCCCGTTCCATCGTGCGCCCACGGCAGATTGGCATGTACCTTGCGAAAACCCTCACGACGCGCTCGTTGCCAGAAATCGGGCGCCGTTTCGGGGGGCGCGATCATTCTACGGTGCTCCATGCAGTCCGCAAGATTGAGGAATTGATGCAGGCCGACGAAAAGATGGCGCGCGAGGTCAGCTTGCTCGTCCGGCTGCTTGAACAACAGTAGCGGACGAACACAGTTTTCCACATCATGAGCGGAGCATCCACAGCCTTGCAAACAGGCTTGCGATTCACGTTCAAAAAGGCGAAATTCACCAGCCCGGCAGCATTTTTCGCCGCCGGCAAAAGGAAGGTTGTCATATGCGTGTCACGATTGAGCGCGCAGCGCTTTTGAAGGCCCTTAATCATGTTCAAAGCGTTGTAGAGCGGCGCAACACAATCCCGATTTTGTCAAATGTTCTGGTGAAGGCGGAAGGCGACGGCGTGCGCTTGTCGACCACCGATCTGGACATTGAAGTGGTTGAATCCTCGCCCGCCGAGGTTGGCCAGCCCGGCGCAACAACGGCGCCTGCCCATATGCTTTATGACATTGTGCGCAAGCTTCCAGATGGCGCGCAGCTAGAGATTGCCCAGGGGCCGGATGAAAACCGCCTGGCAATTCTCGCCGGCAGGTCGCGCTTTTCGTTGGCAGCCCTGCCGCCGGAAGATTTCCCAGACCTCGCCGCCGGCGCCATGCCCCATAAATTCTCCCTACCGGCAAAAGACTTGAAAGCGCTGATCGACAAAACCCGCTTTGCGATTTCCACCGAGGAAACCAGGTACTATCTCAACGGTATCTATTTGCATGCGGTTGAAACAGAAGGCGTCGAAATGCTGCGGGCAGTGGCCACAGACGGGCACCGGCTCGCCCAGGTGCAGTTGCCCCTTCCAGAGGGCGCAAAAGGCATTGAGGGGGCCATCGTGCCCCGTAAAACAGTGCTTGAGTTGGCAAAACTGGTTGAAGATACAGACGGCGATGTGGCAATTGCCATGTCGGATGCGAAAATCAGGTTCGCCCTTGGCTCGGTTGTTCTCACGTCCAAGCTGATTGATGGAACCTTCCCCGACTATGAACGGGTCATCCCCAAGGACAATGACAAATCTCTTGAAGTCGACACAAAACTGTTCTCGCAGGCTGTCGACAGGGTGTCGACAATCTCGTCGGACAAGGGCCGTGCCGTCAAACTCAATCTTGAAAATGACCGCATCATCCTCACCGTGAACAACCCAGATCAGGGCTCTGCGGAAGAGGAAATCGCCGCCTCCTATGGCGCTGAACCAATCGAGATCGGATTCAACTCGCGCTATCTTCTTGATATTGCATCGCAATTTGAAAGCGACAGTGCGCATTTCCAGCTCGCGGATGCCGGCTCCCCGACTGTTGTGCGTGACGGCAATGATGAAACCGCGCTGTTCGTTCTCATGCCCATGCGTGTGTGACCGCCAGCGCGCGGGTTTCCAACCTCGAAAATGCGATAAAACCCGGGGTTCACGGGATGTTTTCCCGGCGTTGATTTTTCGCGATTTTCCTTGCGATTCAGCGCGTTAAGCCCCATATCTAGTATGTGTCTGTTCAGCAAATTTCCATGTGGGCGCCAGCCGGCGAACCCGCTCCTGTTTCTGCCGGAAAAACGGTGGAAAGCCCATGCGCTTTGGCTGTGACACAAGTGACTTTGACCCGGTTCCGCAACTACTCGTTTGAACGGCTTGAAGTAACCCCCGCACCGGTGGTTCTTACCGGGCCGAACGGGGCGGGAAAAACCAACATTCTTGAAGCTCTTTCGTTGCTCACCCCGGGGCGCGGCTTGCGCTCCAGTCCATTTGCTGAGCTTGCTTGCTCAAGTGCCACCGGCGTTTCGCAAACCTGGGGGGTTGCGGCGCAAACCGGCGGGCCGGCAGGAGAGGTTGATCTGGGCACGAGCTGGAACGGCCAGCAGGGGCCTGGCGGCCAATCTGCAGGACGGCAGGTGAAGGTGCTGGGCGAGATTAAAAAGGGCTCAGGCGCTTTGGGCGATCATATGCGGATGTTGTGGCTGACACCGTCAATGGATCGCTTGTTTTCCGGCCCCGCATCTGACCGCCGGCGCTTTCTCGACCGGCTGACAGTTTCGTTCGACTCCGGCCATGGCGCACAGGTTCAGGCTTTTGAAAAACTGATGCGCGAGCGCAACCGACTTTTGGAAAATGGTTCCGGAAACGGCGCCTGGCTCGACAGTATCGAGTATAAAATGGCCGATGCCGCCGTTGCGGTTGCTGCGGCACGCCGGGCGGCGGTTGATGCGCTGAAGCCCTTGCTTGCCGCCTCTGGTGGTGCCTCCACGTCGGGCCACTTCCCATGGGTTGAAATATCCCTTGAGGGCGACCTTGAAGAAATGATGGGCGGCCACGCGGCAATTGAAGTTGAGGAATGGTTCCGGCAAAAGCTCGACGAGAGCCGAGAGCGCGACCGAGCCGCCGGACGCATGCTTTCCGGCCCGCACCGCAGCGATTTGAAGGTAAAACATGGCCCCAAAGGGCTCGAAGCCCGCTACTGCTCAACCGGCGAACAAAAGGCCCTGCTGATCGGTATCGTTCTTGCACATGCGCGGGTCATCAAGGCGGCGTTTGAGGGCTACTGCCCAATTCTCCTGCTTGATGAAGTTGCCGCCCATCTGGATGAGCGGCGGCGCGAGGGGCTTTTCGATGAAATCAAAGCACTGGGCGCACAGGCCTGGATGACAGGCACCGATAAAAACCTGTTTGAGGCCTATGGCGCGGATGCACAATTTTTTGCCGTCAACGACGGAAAGGTTCACTCATGAGCGATGAAGCGAAATCACCGCAATCCAATGGCGCGGAAGACTATGGCGCAGATTCTATCAAGGTTCTGAAAGGCCTTGATGCGGTACGCAAGCGCCCGGGCATGTATATTGGCGATACCGATGATGGTTCGGGCCTGCACCACATGGTTTATGAAGTGGTGGACAATGCCATTGACGAGGCGCTGGCCGGCCATTGCGATCTGGTGACGGTGGTGTTGAATGCAGACGGCTCGGTAACGGTTACCGACAATGGCCGCGGCATTCCGACCGATATGCACACGGAAGAAGGGGTATCAGCTGCCGAAGTCATTATGACCCAGCTTCATGCAGGTGGAAAGTTTGACCAGAATTCGTACAAGGTATCAGGCGGCCTTCACGGGGTTGGAGTTTCGGTCGTCAACGCCCTTTCCATTTGGTTGAAGCTTAAAATCATGCGCGATGGTAAAATGCATGAGATGAAATTCAAGGACGGCGTGGCCGAAGGGGCATTGGAAGTAACCGGCGATGCTGGCGGTGAAACCGGCACCCACCTCACGTTCCTGCCAAGCCCTGATACGTTTTCCATGACGGAATTCGACTACAAGACCCTCGAACACAGGCTGCGCGAGCTTGCCTTTCTCAATTCAGGTGTCCACATCCGCCTCACTGACGCTCGCGGCGTTGAGGTTGTTGAGCAAGACCTAGTTTATGAGGGTGGTCTTGAGGCTTTTGTCCGCTATCTCGACCGCGCCAAGGGGCCACTTATCGACACCCCGATCGTTGTCAATGTTGAACGCGATGGCATCGGGCTTGAACTTGCCCTGTGGTGGAACGACAGCTACCACGAAAATGTCTTGTGCTTCACAAACAACATTCCGCAGCGAGATGGCGGCACACACCTTGCCGGGTTCCGAGGCGCGCTGACCCGGGTGGTGAACGGCTATGCCAATTCTTCAGGCATCGCCAAGAAGGAAAAGGTCTCCCTTTCTGGCGATGATGCCAGGGAAGGGCTGACTTGCGTTCTTTCGGTTAAAGTTCCGGATCCGAAATTTTCCTCGCAAACCAAGGACAAGCTTGTCTCATCAGAGGTACGCCCGGTTGTGGAAAGCGCGGTAAATGAGGAGCTTTCCGCGTGGTTTGAAGAGCACCCAACGGAAGCCAAACTCATCGTCTCAAAAGTTGTTGAGGCAGCTGCTGCCCGAGAGGCCGCACGCAAGGCCCGTGAATTGACCCGGCGCAAGGGCGCGCTGGATATATCGTCCCTGCCCGGCAAGCTTGCCGATTGCCAGGAACGCGATCCGGCTAAGTCCGAACTGTTCATCGTGGAGGGTGACTCCGCAGGTGGCTCCGCCAAGCAGGCGCGCAACCGCGAGAACCAGGCCGTCCTTCCCTTGCGCGGTAAAATTCTCAACGTTGAACGCGCCCGTTTTGACAAGATGCTGTCTTCCAACGAAATCGGCACCTTGATCACCGCTCTTGGCACCGGTATTGGCCGGGACAGTTTTGATATCGAAAAGTTGCGCTACCACAAAATCATCATCATGACGGATGCTGACGTTGACGGCGCCCACATCCGCACCCTGCTGCTCACATTCTTTTACCGGCAAATGCCGGAGGTGATCGAGCACGGGCATATCTATATTGCCCAGCCGCCGCTTTATAAGGTCAAGCGCGGGCAGTCAGAGCGTTACCTGAAAGATGAGCGCGAACTTGAGGATTACCTTATTGACCAGGGCCTTGAGGATGCGGTTTTGACCCTTGCGAACGGTGAAGAGCGGGCCGGGCCGGATCTTAAACTGATTGTGTCAGAAGCGCTTGCCGTCCGCAGTGCTCTTGATGCGCTTCACTCGCGCTATCCGCGCGCTGTTATTGAGCAAGTGGCGATTGCCGGCGCTCTGAACCCGGATGTTCTTTCCAACACTGAGAATGCTGCCGATGCGGCGAGCTATATTGCCACCCGCCTTGATGCCTTGTCTGAGGAAACCGAACGTGGCTGGCACGGCGAGCCGGCAGCAGATGGCGGGCTGACATTCTCCCGTGAAGTGCGCGGCGTAGGCGAAGCCCACCTTATTGATGGCCGACTTATTGCATCCCAGGATGCGCGCCGGCTCGATCAAAAAGCCCCACATTTACAGGACATCTATGCCTTGCCAGCGACCTTGCGCCGCAAAGACCACGAAACGCTTGTTCACAGCCCCACTGAACTTCTCAACGCGGTTTTTGAAGCGGGCCGGAAGGGCATTTCCATGCAGCGCTACAAGGGTTTGGGCGAAATGAACCCGGACCAGCTCTGGGAAACCACCCTGGACGACAATGCGCGCTCGTTGCTGAAGGTGCGCGTTGGTGAGTTGGATCAGGCCGATGACCTGTTTACGAAACTCATGGGCGATGTGGTGGAGCCGCGCCGCGACTTTATCCGCGAAAACGCCCTGAGCGTTGCCAATCTGGACGTCTAAATACCCCACGGCCCTCAGCAGGGGCCATTAAGCAGTTCGAAACCATAACCAGCTAGCCTTGCCAAAGGTTAGTTGCGTTATGTGTTCGGGTTAGGATGGGGAATTTCCGCAAAAAATGCACCTACTGGGGGTTGTTATGCACGGCGGCATTTGCGCTGTGGGCACCATCAGAATTTGCGCCAGCTCATGGTGATGAGCGCCGTGTGCAAGAATTACCCGTCGTTTATGGGGTAAAAACTGACCGTTTAGATCTGGCGCGCAACGATCACGCAAAAACCAAACGCCGGGCAAATCATGGCCGCGTGTTCAATTCCCTGACATTTCGCACAAACACGGCAAGCGACCTTTCTGTCTGGTTCCGGGTTAAAGAAAAGATTTCCGCCGAACGGGCCGTTTATGAAATGTGCGACGGTGGCGGTTCCTTATGCGCGCCACGGCTCCGCACATGGCGCGGTGTCATAAAGTCTGCGCGCCATCTCAACGGCACAGAACTGCTCAAATTCATGAACCGGAAGGTGAATGCCCTTGCCCCCTACCGGGAAGATAAGGGCCGCTTTGGCAGGAAAGATTACTGGGCCAGTCCGCTGGAGTTCCTGGATGCGGGCGGCGATTGCGAAGATTTCGCCATTTTGAAATATGTTTCCCTCATTGAGCTCGGAATACCAGAGGAAAACTTGCATCTTGTGGTCGTGGACGATGAGAAACGCAAGAGGGCGCATGCCCTGTTGACGGTGCAAATGGCAGGCAAAACCTATGTGCTGGACAGCCTGGAAGACAGACTGCTTAATCGCAAGAAAGCCTCACGTTTTAACCCCCGTTACTCAATAAGTGGGGAAAATCGTTGGATACACGTGCGCTACAGAAGAATAGCCGCCAGATAAATTCTGCGAATACTTTTATTTTCCTCAGTTTTTTCTTCACCTGTCGCAATTTAAAAAATCTTTGGCGAGAAAAGTGAAGAAACTACTCAATCCACTGTCTAATTTGAAACGCATACAAAGTAATTAATTTTTGTTCTCGAGTGGTTTTAGAAGGACGAGGGAATTAGCCCTCTAACCGGCACAATCATTTTACGGAATTTATTTTGCAGACCTTTTCGATGACGGGGAAGGCAGCGGTCAATTTCGGCCCTGCCTTCTCCATATTCTCAAAACATACCGCAATTTTCACAATCGGCATCCAGCCATGGTTCTCCTCGCTGGCTGTATTGAAGCCGGCGCCCAATCGGCAAATTCCCTCCAATGGCGTTTCGACCAGCAGCCACGTCAACCGCAAGCCGGCACGGGCAAAAATATGCCCGTCAAAACCCCGCTTGATCTTGGCCGTCTGGCCCAGCCTGACCCTGGCCCGGTGGATGAGGGCTCGTTCGGAAACTTTCTGACCATCAGAAGCAACCCGCCATCAACATCCAGCGGTTTTGCAGACGCGATGAGAAAAACAACTGCAGAAGGGCGCATTTACGCTGAATGCGACAAAAACCCGGAAACCTGCATTTCAACGCTTCGCCGCTGGCGGGGGCTTGTGAAGACGCTTCGCGATTTGAACCGCGCACAGCAAATTCAAATCGTGAATTCCGCCATCAACGGCCTCATAAAATTCCGGCGGGACAAATCAGCTCACGGGCGCATGGACTATTGGGCCAGCCCCATTGAGGCGCTGACAAATGGCGATGACTGCGAAGATTACTCAATATTGAAGTACGTCACTCTTCGCGAGCTAGGTTTTGCTGAAGAAGCAATGCGGCTGGTTGTCATGAAGGGCACCCGCAAAAACGAAGGACATGCCGTTTTGTCCATCGTGCACGAGGGAAAGACGATTGTTCTTGATAACCAGTTTGCAGCGCCGGTGGGCACGGAGCAGGTTTCCCATTACCGTCCGGTTTACAGCGTGAGCGGCAAAAACCGTTGGATTTACCTCGCCTACAAGCGAAGGCCGGAGCTGGCCACCATTGTTCGCACCGTCTACTAACCCGTAGCTGGGCCTATTTCCCGGTTTCAGAAGTGGTGAGCGCGGTCTTTTGAATTTTCTCAAGCAATTCAGTTTGTAAATTGGCGCCCTGGTCCACACTCCATTGCGGCAGGATCAGGGCTGCAATCGCCAGTCCTGGAAGCGCAAGCGAGCCGGCAAGGCGCAGGCGCGATTGCCGCTTTTTGCATAGCTGAATTTGCGCCTCCGAAGCGCTGGCCGCCTGCGCCAGGTAATATCTTTGGTCGAGGTCCTTCATAGCGGGGAAATTTAAATTGAAGGGTATGAAAATTTGATCCGAACCGCCGCTAAAATTTGATTCAAATTCTAGTGGTCAGCCAAGGCTTAATTCGCCGCTCGGCAGGATGCTTATCTCACCCGCCAGGCATATTTTTTCATAGTCGACGCCAGAAACCACGATCATCGGCACATGAACACCGTAGAGTTTTGCCGCCGTCATGAACCCTGCGAGAATGTTGATGTCCGGTTTTTTTGTCACAACCCCCAATGGGCCTTTGCCGATGCGGACAGCTTCAGCAAGGCCAGCGGGCGTTCCCGCCGAACCGCGGCTTTCCGGAATCACCAATATCCGGCCTTCAACGGAGCACCCTACCTGCGGATGGTGCTTGTCGATAATCTTTCCGGTTCTGGGATCGAACCCGCCCCAGAAACTCAGCGGCTCAGTCAAAACAAGCAGTTTGCCGAAGGCGGAACCTGAACACAGTATTTCACCAGAGATGGTTTTTGGAAAACTCATCACCCGCCGCCCCACAGCGTGCTTGTGCATTTTACTTCGCCGGCAATGGCGGTTTCCACACAATCTTCAAGACTGCCGAACGCAACTTCAACATCCAGCATGCCGGGACCGTAGTAGGCCCACTTGGCAGAGTTCGTCATAACGACACCCTTGCAACCACGCACCGGCGGACCGAAGTAGGTGCATGTGTCTACAATGACGCGCCAGCCCAGCCGTTCCAGTTCCAAGGCCCAGCCTTTCTCATCTATAAGCGCTTTCACGTGGCGGCTCGTCGATACATAAGCGGTAACGCCTGCCGCAATGGGCCGGCCTTCTGCAAGGTTCATAAGAGCGGCGAACTCGGTGAACGAAAAATGAGGCGTTCCAAGCGCAACCATGTTGACGCTGCCGCTATGGGTTGGCGACAGTTCAGAGCGGGCGTGCTGCATATCAGCAAGAGTGATCGTCACGGGTTCTGCAGGTTCATCACCTTGAAAAGCAACTTCCAGCGTTTCCGCTTCCGGGGTCAGGCCCACCGCGTGAAACATCTCAACACCACCCGAGGCAGCAGCTGCCGCACTGAAGGCCTTCAGACCATCTGCATTTGTGCCCTCGGCCAGCCCGGACACGACCGGAATGGTGGACCCAGCACGCCGCCCCACGAGATATCCGGCAACATGAGGAAAAATATCCTGCCCACGCAGGCTTTGGGGCACATCATCAGCGAACTCGAACAGCATAGCGCCACGGCGGTTTTCCGTTTTGTGCAATCCCGCATATGGCGCCCTGCCCGTCAGCGATGCACAGACATCGAGAAAGTCGCCATACTTGTTGGTCCGCGCCCCGGTAACCGAATTGTAGTAAGTCACCGCATTGGATTCTGATCCAATGATGTGATCTCCAAGCCCGGGACCGCCCGGAATTTGGTATGGGGCGCACGTCCAGACCGGGCGGCATCCCATCTTTTGGTAGAGCGGCAAAAGCTCGCGCGCACCAGCCAGATATTCCGGCGATTTGTCAGGCGGCCTGATTTCATTACCACGCACGCTCACCGGCACTGTGTTCGTCCAGGAGGGAACCTTTACCTTTGCGCCGCCATCCACCACAAAGCGGGCAAAATCCACATGAGCCTGCCCATAATAGTGACAGGAATCAATGTGAGCGAAGGTGACATCAATCAGTTCTTCCGCACCAAGCGCCGCGCCGGCACGGATCACCATTTCCATGGCAAATTGGAGAACCTGGTCCTCCTCCCCCCGCAAAAGGGCTTCGTCTTGCTTCGAAAGTTCCAGTTCAGCTGTCATGGTCAGATTGGTGAAGAGATCACGCCTTTTCCGGCAAAATACGATGCCAAATTGTCGACCACCCTGTCGCCCATTGCTTTTCGGGTTTCTATTGTTGCCGAACCCTGATGGGGCTGCAGCACCACATTGTCCATCTCAAGCAGGGCCATTGGTACGCGCGGTTCGTCTTCAAACACGTCAAGGCCTGCAGCGCCAAGCTTGCCATTTTCCAAGGCTGCGATAAGTGCTTCCTCATCATGCACCGGCCCACGCGCAATATTGATGAATGTTCCTTCAGGCCCGAGCGCTTCCAACACTTGTTGGTTGACGATGTGATGGGTTGCCGGCCCACCAGGGCAAATGGCGATGAGATAGTCCGACATCGAAGCCATTTCCGTAAGGTCGCCATAGTAAGTATATGTTTGGCCGGGTTGCTCAGTGCGGCCTGAATAAACAATGTTGCAGCCGAACACCTCTAATTTCTGCGCAATATCTTTCCCAATACGTCCGAGCCCGAGAATGCCCACTGTCTTGCCGCGTATGCCGCGGGAAAGGGGCGGGTCGCCTTCATATTCCCAGCGCCCTTGCCGGACATACTTATCCCATTCAACGAACCGCCGCGATGTTGTCAGGATAAATGCAATTGCCAGGTTTGCGACTTCATCGTTCAGTACATCCGGCGTGTTGCCCACCGCAATTGCGCGCGCCTTTGCTGCGTCAAGATCAATATGATCGACCCCTACGCCAAAACTGGAGATAATTTTGAGATTGGGCAACTTGTCCATGAAGGCGCCATCCGTGCGGTAATGGGAGCCGGTGGCAACCGCTTCGATCTCCTTGCCATGTTCTGCAAACACGGCTGCTTCGTCATCTGCCGTCCACAGGCGCACGATATCATACTCGCTCTCAAGCGCCGCCATGACATGAGGCATCATTGGCACGGTCATCAATAATTTTGTCGACATAACTTTCCTCAGGGCAGTTGCGGCAAGAAAAATAATGTATACATTCTTTTTCTTGCGCACCAACGACAAAACAAAAGCCGGGATAACAAAATGGCCCCTCGGAGAAAACGCAAGCTCAGATCTACAGAATGGTTTGGAAAGCCCGGCAAGGACGGTTTCAACCATCGCAGCTGGATGAAGAACCAGGGCCAACCCGACGATCAGTTCGATGGGCGCCCGGTGATTGGCATTTGTAATTCCTGGTCTGAACTCACACCCTGCAACGCCCATTTCCGTATTCTGGCGGAGCGGGTGAAACGCGGGGTTTATGAAGCTGGCGGATTCCCGCTTGAGTTTCCTGTCATGTCGCTTGGGGAAACCTTGATGCGGCCAACAACAATGATGTTCCGCAACCTTGCATCAATGGATGTGGAAGAATCCATAAGGGCCAACCCGCTCGACGGCGTCATTCTTCTGGTTGGCTGCGACAAGACAACACCGGCATTGGTTATGGGGGCGGCCTCGTGCGATTTGCCGAGCCTTGTTGTCTCCGGCGGGCCGATGTTGAACGGGCGCTGGCGCAATGAGCTTGTAGGCTCGGGCACCCATGTGTGGAAGTTCGACGAGATGCGCAAGACCGGCAAGATGACCGACAACATGATGCGTGAAGCTGAATCATGCATGTCGCGTTCTATCGGCCACTGCATGACCATGGGCACGGCCTCGACAATGGCCTCGATGATGGAAGCGCTTGGCATAGGCTTGCCGCAAAATGCTGCAACGCCAGCGGCTGATGCTCGCCGCAACACCCTTGCCCACCTTGCCGGCAGGCGTATCGTTGAAATGGTGCATGAAGATATGCGCATGTCGAAAATCTTGACCCGCGCGGCCTTCGAAAATGCGGTGCGCACCAATGGCGCCATTGGCGGCTCTACCAATGCGGTGGTCCACCTGATGGCGATAGCGGGCCGGCTGGGTGTCGAGCTTTCCCTGGATGACTGGGACACCCTTGGCCGCGATGTTCCGTGCTTGGTGAACCTTATGCCATCAGGTGAATTCCTGATGGAAGATTTCTACTATGCCGGCGGCTTGCCGGTGGTGCTGCGGGAGTTGGGCGAGAACGGAAAGCTCAACAAGCGAGCAATGACCGTCAACGGCAAAACCATCTGGTCCAACGTAAAGGATGCAGAATGTTTCGACCGGAAAGTCATCCACACTTGGAAGCGGCCTTTCAAGAAACAGGGCGGCATATGCGTTTTGCGGGGCAATCTGGCACCAGATGGTGCAGTGGTTAAGCCTTCTGCGGCAACGCCCAAGCTCATGCGCCACAAGGGCACCGCCGTGGTGTTCGAAGATATCGACGATTACAAAAAGCGCATTGATGATCCCAAACTGAAAATCGATGAAAATTCGGTCATGGTGCTCAAAAATTGCGGCCCCAAGGGCTACCCAGGCTTTCCGGAAGTTGGCAATATGGCGCTGCCCGCAAAGCTCCTTAAAAAGGGCATCACCGATATGGTCCGCATATCAGATGCGCGCATGTCAGGCACCGCTTATGGAACGGTATTGTTGCACACAGCGCCGGAATCAGCGGTTGGCGGCCCGCTGGCTCTTGTACACGAAGGCGACCTTATAGAAGTAAACGTCAAGAAACGGCTGGTGAGACTGCATGTTTCCGAAGCCGAACTTGCTGAAAGGCGCACAGCGTTCAAACCGCAAAAACCGCCCAAGCGCGGTTATGCGCGCATTTTTCACGATCACATAGAACAGGCGGACACAGGTTGCGATTTCGATTTTCTCGTAGGGGCATCGGGTGCGCCGGTGCCGCGTGAAAGTCACTGAGTTACAAACATCCATGTAGGAGCGAAGGTTATGGCGGGAAGGCTTGAAGGTAAGAAAACGTTGGTGACGGCAGCTGCACAGGGCATTGGCCATGCGGTGGCCAAAGCGTGCGCCAATGAAGGTGCAATTGTTACTGCAACCGATATTAACGAAGACAAGGTGGCCAAAGAACTGTCCGGTTACGGTAATGTCACTACGAAAAAGTTCGATGTGCTGGATGGTGACGAGATCAAGAAAATGGCCGCCGAAATTGGCGCAGTTGATGCGCTTTTCAACCTTGCCGGCTTTGTCCATTCAGGCACCATTCTTGAGTCCACTGATGAGGAATGGGACTTTGCGTTCAATCTCAACGCCCGGGCCATGTACCGCACTTCCCGCGCCTTCTTACCGGCAATGCTTGAGGCAGGCGGCGGCTCCATCATCAACATGTCGTCGGCGGTTTCTTCCCTTGCAGGGGCCCCGATAAGGTGCGTTTATTCCGCCTCCAAGGCAGCAGTCATCGGCCTGACAAAATCAATCGCTCGGGACTTCATTGACCAGGGCGTCAGGTGCAATTGCATTTGCCCGGGCACAATACAGTCACCTTCTTTGGAAGAAAGGATAACCCAGCTCGGCGAAACCATGGGCGGTGTCGAAAAGGCCCGCGAATGGTTCATTGCCCGCCAGCCCATGGGCCGGGTCGGAACGACAGAGGAAGTTGCCGCGCTGGCGGTTTACTTCGCTTCCGATGAATCCCGGTTTACCACCGGCACCACCGCTGTAATTGACGGTGGTTTCACACTTTAGGGGCAATTGCGCCCTCCGTCGGGACGTAAAGTATTTCCGATACTGGCTAATTATAGATTTTTCCAATATCAAGTATAGATATTAGCAATTTGATCTATTGACGCCCGACTCGCAATCATCGTCCTGTAACAAAAGGGGCATCGCACCAACGCGCCTCGGCAAAACTTTTTGTTTGGGAGTACCAAACCGGAAGATTTGTGATTTATCTGACATGAGGTTGTCATGTTGGATGTATACTAAGAAGCGCGACGGTACTTGTCCTATTTTCCAGGGAGAGAGAAGTTATGAGATCAGGATTCATTGGCAAACTGTTCACCGGCGTGGCGTTTGCCGCTGCTGCCTTCGGCATCAGTGCACCACAAGCCACAGCCGGCGAGTTGACTGTTTATACTGCCGTGGAAGCCGAAGACCTAAAGCGCTATGCGGAAACGTTCAACAAAGCCCACCCGGATGTCAAAATCAAATGGGTACGCGATTCCACCGGCATCGTGACGGCGAAACTGCTGGCTGAGAAAAACAACCCGCAAGCTGACGTGGTCTGGGGGCTGGCGGCAACATCGCTTCTGCTGTTGAAGAGCGAAGGCATGCTCGAGCCATATGCGCCTACAGGCGTTGAGATGCTTGACAAGAAGTTCGTTGATAAATCCAACCCGCCAACATGGACCGGTATGGACGCATGGGTTGCTTCGGTTTGCTACAACACTGTTGAGGCCAAGAAGGCCGGGCTTACCCCGCCCACATCTTGGAAAGACCTGACCAAGCCCATGTACAAAGGCCATGTCATTATGCCGAACCCGAACTCTTCGGGAACGGGTTTTCTTGATGTTTCAAGCTGGCTGCAGATGTTTGGCGAGGACGATGGCTGGAAGTTTATGGACGCGTTGCATGAAAACATTGCGCGCTACACCCATTCCGGCTCCAAGCCATGCAAGCTTGCAGCAGCGGGCGAAATTCCGATCGGCGTGTCGTTCGCATTCCGCGGCGCCAAGTCCAAGGCAAAAGGCGCACCGCTTGAAATCATCGTACCTTCCGAAGGTGTCGGTTGGGATATGGAAGCAACAGCTATTGTTGCAGGTACCGGCAATATTGAAGATGCTAAAAAAC
Source organism: Hyphomicrobiales bacterium (assembly GCA_051010055.1). GTDB lineage: Bacteria > Pseudomonadota > Alphaproteobacteria > Rhizobiales > CAJQND01 > CAJQND01. Next base: position 32,780 of record JBPCVY010000032.1, read on the forward strand.
TCGTCGATTGGTCGGTCACCAAGGAAGCCAATGAAATGTACAACACGGGATATGCTGTTGTGGCCATTCCCGGCGTTGCCAAACCGGTTGAACATTTCCCGGCTAACCTGACCGAAAAGATGATCGATAATGACTTTGAATTTGCTGCCAACAACCGCAAGCGCATTCTTGCCGAATGGCAAAAGCGCTACGATTCCAAGTCTGATCCAAAATAACAAACAATTGCCGGGTTACGGCATTTACCAGGCTGGCGGCGCTCGTGCGCTGCCGGTCTGTTTTACGGGGGCGCATAAATCATGAGCGGCAACAATGGCGGCGTTTTCATTTCCATCCGCCATCTGGTGAAAAAGTTCGGCACCTTCACCGCGTTGGATGATATTTCTTTCGACATTGAAGAAGGTGCATTTGTTTGTTTTCTGGGACCATCGGGGTGCGGCAAGACAACCATGTTGAGAGCCATTGCGGGCCTCGACATTCAAACATCGGGAGCGATTGTTCAGGCTGGACGTAACATTTCTAATCTTCCACCTTCCGAACGTGACTTCGGTATTGTTTTTCAGTCATATGCGTTGTTTCCGAACCTCACCGTTCAGCAGAATGTGGCCTATGGCCTTGAAAATGCTGGAAAATCAAAAACAGAAGTTACCGGACGCGTCACCGAACTGTTGCAGCTGGTGGGGCTTCCCGATCAGGGCGCGAAATATCCAGCACAGCTTTCAGGCGGACAGCAGCAACGCATAGCCCTTGCCCGCGCCCTTGCAACATCACCAGGATTGCTGCTCCTTGATGAGCCATTATCAGCTCTCGACGCGCGGGTCCGGGTGCATCTTCGCCATGAGATCAAACAGCTGCAACAACGCCTTGGGGTCACCACAATCATGGTTACCCACGATCAGGAAGAGGCCCTGTCGATGGCTGATGTCATCGTGGTCATGAACCATGGCGTCATAGACCAGATTGGCACGCCGGAGGAAATTTACCGCAAGCCCGCCTCGCTGTTCGTTGCCAATTTTATCGGCGAGATGAACCAGATGCCGGGCAAGGTCATCGCAGACGATAGCGTCGCGCTTGGTGACTTGAAGCTTGCCTGCCAGTCACACAACTTGCCGAAGAACGCCGAAGCGGTGGTGGCGATACGGCCAGAAGATATCGTTCCGCAGTCAAATGCCTCAAAGGCGCAAAAGAACTGCATCACGGCCAATATTGAAGATATGGAATTTCTGGGCTCTTTTTCGCGGGTGGAAATTGGCGGCGGCGCTTTGGAAGATACAACCCTAACGGCGGATCTGTCCGTTAATGCGGTAAAAAGGCTGAACGCAAAACCAGGCGCAAAGATAAAGATTGAACTGCCGCAAGACAGGCTCTTGGTCTTTCCTGCAAATGGTGGTGCCTGATCATGACGTTAGGCTCGGCCACAGCCGATACTCCGGTTATCAAAGCAAAGCCCAAACTGTCGCGCGATGATTGGATGATGCGTGGCTTTATGGTTGCCATCGCACTTTATCTTCTGATCACCCTGGCGTTTCCGCTCTATGCGATTATGTCGAAATCATTTTCGGTTTTCGCATTTGATCTTACAGCCTACGAAATTCAGGTGAATAAAGGGGAAGGGTGGAGTGACCCGGTTACACCTGCCGCACTCAACAAGGAACATAACGCCGTAAAACCATCGGAATTGCGCGGCGATGCCAACTCTCGTTTGCCTGCCATCAGTTTTTTCCCTGATTTCAGCTTCAGGGCAAAAACTCTCTACAGGCTCCGAAATGTTTCCGAGGGAACGGCATTCTTGTCAGGTTCTGAACGGCTCACCGATCAGGACTGGCATGAGTTCACATCAAACGATTTCCGCCGCGTTATGCTGCTGCCAGCACGCAGTCTAGGGTTACAGAACTACGTCACTTATTTTTCTACACCGGCACTGTTCCGATCTATTCAGAACTCCCTTTTCATTGCCGTTGTTTCGACCATTATCACGGTTCTTCTGGCCTTTGGTTTTGCCTATGCGCTGACCCGCACCTGCATGCCCTTCAAAGGGTTCTTCAAACTTGTCGCGATGGTGCCAATCCTTGTGCCTTCCCTGTTGCCAGGCATCGCGCTTGTTTATCTCTTTGGCAACCAGGGCATGATCACCGGCCTTCTTATGGGAAACTCCATTTACGGGCCAATTGGAATTGTCATAGGTTCGGTGTTTTTCACGTTTCCCCATGCGCTGATCATCATCACAACCGCCCTTTCCATTTCTGATTCCCGGCTCTATGAGGCAGCGGTCTCGTTACGGGCAAGCCCGTGGCGCATCTTCTGGACGGTCACCATACCCGGTGCGCGTTATGGGCTTATCTCTGCGGCCTTTGTGGTGTTCAACCTGGTGATTACCGACTTCGGCCTGCCCAAGGTTATTGGCGGCCAGTACAATGTGCTTGCGGTTGATATTTACAAGCAAGTGATTGGCCAGCAGAACTTTGAAATGGGCGCTGTGGTTTCGGTCGTGCTGCTCATTCCTGCGATCATCGCGTTTACCGTGGACCGGATGGTTCAGAAAAAGCAGGTGGCGTTATTGTCCGCCCGGTCCGTTCCGCTTGAACCGCAACCTGACCGTTTTTCAGACAGTATCGGACTGGCGTTCTGCGTAGGGGTAGGAATTTTCATCTTCGGTTTGATTGCCGTTTGTCAATATGCAGCACTTATCAAATTCTGGCCGTACGATCTCTCGCTCAGCCTCACCAATTACAATTTCGATGTCATGGATGGCGGCGGCTGGGACAGCTATTTCAATTCCATCCGGATGGCGCTTCTCACCGCGCTCATTGGCACGGTGGTTGTGTTCACCGGCGCCTACATGGTTGAGAAAACACAAGGGTTCAATGTTGGGCGCGGTATTTTCCAGCTCCTTGCAATGTTGCCCATGGCAATTCCGGGCATGGTTCTGGGCCTTGCCTACATCTTCTTTTTCAACAACCCGGCAAACCCGCTGAGCTTCATTTACGGCACCATGGCCATTCTGGTGGTGTGCTCGGTAACCCACTTTTACACCGTGTCCCACCTCACTGCGGTTACAGCATTGAAGCAGATGGATACCGAGTTTGAATCGGTGAATGCATCCCTAAAGCAACCCTTTACGAAGCTTTTCGCGCGGGTAACCGTGCCGGTGTGCTTGCCGGCAATACTCGACATCTCCATTTATTTGTTCGTCAACGCCATGACCACGGTATCGGCCGTTGTTTTCCTCTACTCGCCGGACACTTCCCTTGCCTCTGTTGCAGTTCTGAATATGGATGATGCAGGCGACATTGCACCGGCGGCAGCCATGGGCATGATGATTTTCTACACCAATGCCGCTGCCCGGCTCATTCACCTGGCGGTATCCAGAGGCGTAATGGCCCGCACCCAGGCCTGGCGGACAAGGTAGCTGGACTAGTCCTTAAGCTTCTCTATCGCCAGATAGCAGTGAATATAATCCATTGCATGGCCATCAGGATTTGCGGCAACCCTGTCTTCATAGCGCTGATAAAATTCATCAACCAGGCTCGCCCTTTCTTCCGCGCTTCGCGATGGACTGAGCGCAGTTGCGAAAACCGTCTCACTCCACGAGCGCAAAGTTGGGATGTAGGAGAGGGCAAACTCACGGGCGCTCATTTTCCCGCCAGCCTTATCGAATGCTGCCCGGTAGGGGCACTTCACCAAGCCGGTATGGGCAGAAATAAGCCGCAGGCCCGCCTTGTAAACCGGCCCGTTCTCATCCAGCAACGGTGCGCAGAACTCCTCCTTGGTGCGGTAGAACTGGGAAAAGCTCGCATGGCGGTATTCTTCAGGAGTGATGGCGCCTTCATCACACATGTTCTGCCACAGCTCGTTGAAGGTGTTGAACATGTTGACGCCGCCGGTGGTGCCTAGATAACGGCCCTCTTCATCAATACCAAAATTCATGAAAACAAGACGCCCACCCGGCCTCAGCTCAGCTGCCCGTGCGAGCAAGATACTCTCCCAATCCTGGGCCGCGCGCGCGGCATAGGCTTTGAGTGTTTCGCCGCTGGCGCCCACCATGTGCACATGGTTTTCAATCTCGCAGGGTTTTTCAGAAACATAATGCATGGCTGTTGCCGAAAACCCGACATCAAGGGAGTTGTTTGGCAAAAGTTGCCGGTGAAAACCTATGCCGCAAGCATGGACAAACACATCGTCAAATTCTGTCAGATAGGAAGCGCCCGTTTCAGTTCCGATACCGAGCATATTTTTGAACAAGGTGGAGAAATCATTGCTCGGCAGGTCTGTGTATGTCACCAGCACCTGGCGGCCGGGAAAACGCTTATGTGCGGATACAATTAAGTTCCGGATGGCTTGCTGGGAGGTACCGCCGTCGGCTGCCCCAAAATCCGCAATGGCAACCGCAACATCACCTGGTGGTTCGGGAATGGCGGCCACCGCGTCCTGCAACATGCCCGATGCATTGTCGATGACATCTTTTGCGCCGCGGGTTCTTTCGCTGTAATAGCCGCCGCCTTTCATCGAAGTGGTGGCTTCGGTTTTCGACTTCACCTCGCTGCGCATACTACGCCCCCTTTTCGTGCCTATTTCTGCCCAGCCTCTTTCGCCAGCTCCATAAACGCGCTCACTTCCGGTATCGATTTGCGCTCGTGTAAACATGCCGCAAACTCGACCACATTCAAATTTGCATCGCGCACTGAAAGTTTGTGCAGCCTGTCATCGTGGCCAAGTTCACCCTCGCCAACGATACTCACCCCAAGCCCTTCCGCAACCGCCTCGCGAATTGCCTCCCTGCTGCCGAGCTCCAATGTGTCCTCGAGAGTGACGCCGGTGGCCCCCAGCGCACTTTCAAAAATCGCCCGGGTCGTGGATCCGCGCTCGCGCAGCAAAACGGTCTGGCCGGCCAAATCGCCAAGCCGCACGCTGCGCTGCTTTGCCCAGGCATGGCTCGTGTTGACAAAAACCACCAGCCGGTCGCGTTTGAGCTGGACTGCGAGCAAACGGTCGTCAGGTGCAATCTCTGGCACAATTCCGATTTCGCAGCGATGGGCAAACAACGCCTCAAGAACTTCCTTGGAGTTGCCAAACGAAAGGGATTTTTGCACCCGGGGATAGCGCCTCGAAAACTGAGCCAGCAGGGGGACAACGTAATAAGGGGAATCCGCCCCCACCCGCAGCCGGCCATTCAAAAGGCCCTTGGCGGTGGCAAGAAGGCGCTCAGCTTCGCGTTCGGAAGCAAAATAACGCCCGGTAACTTCCAGCAAAGTGCGGCCAAACTCGGTCAATTGAATGGAACGCCCGCCACGTTCAAACAATTCTACCCCGTAACCTTCCTCAAGCGCTTTCACATGGCCTGACAAAGTTGGTTGCGACACCCTGAGGGCGTTGGCGGCCTTCGTAAAACTTCCCTCAACGGCAACAGCATGAAATGCGCGGAGCTGCGAATGGTTCATAGGTCAAACCGATGTCATAAGTCGGTAATATGTATTTGATTGATGTTAACCCTCACCCCTATCAAACGTCTAGAGTAAGTTTTGATCCTTTTAAAAAATGCTCAAGAGCCGAATGCAGGAACAGGCATATGACATCACAACCCTCCCTTTCTCCAACCGGAGACCCTTGGCTGCTCACGCCGGGCCCGCTCACCACGTCTCCGCAAACCAAACAGGCCATGCTCCGGGACTTTGGTTCCCGCGATCATGGCTTTATCGAAATCAACCGGCGCATGCGCGAACGGCTCGTCGGGATTATCGGTGGTGGCGATGAATTTGTGTGCGTGCCCATGCAGGGCTCCGGCACATTTGCCGTTGAAGCCATGATGGGCACACTCGTGCCTGCAACGGGTAAGGTTCTGGTTCTGATGAACGGCGCGTACGGGCAGCGAATTGTTAAGATTTGCAGCTATCACGCGCGCGCCGTTGAGGCCATAGAGTGGGCTGAAAATGAACCCGTTAACCCAGTCGCGTTGAACGAGCGGCTCGGCGAGGATGAAAGCATAACCCACGTTGTGGTGGTTCATTGCGAAACCACAACCGGTATCCTCAACCCGGTGCAGGCGGTCGCAGACGTCGTTAAGGCCCATGGCCGGTCCTTGTTGATCGATTCAATGTCTGCTTTCGGGGCATTGGCGCTGAATGCAAGAGATGTTCATTTTGATGCGGTGGTGGCATCATCGAACAAATGCCTGGAGGGTGTTCCGGGCATGGGATATTGCCTGGCACGCAAGAGTATTCTGCAACAGTGCAAGGGAAACTCCCCATCACTCAGCCTTGATCTTCACGACCAATGGGTGGCGATGGAGAAAAACGCACAGTGGCGTTTTACCCCGCCGGTTCAGGTTATTGCCGCATTCAACCGGGCCCTTGATGAATTTGACGAAGAAGGCGGCGTTCAGGGCCGCTATGCCCGATATGCCAGCAACTGCAAAATTCTCATCGACGGTATGCGCGAGTTCGGCTTTGTGCCGCTATTGCCGGCCGAGCTGCAGGCGCCAATTATTGTCACATTCCTGATGCCTGATGATCCCAAATTCGACTTTCAGACTTTCTATGATGCGCTGCGCGACAAGGGCTATGTGATTTATCCGGGCAAGCTCACGGTTGCGGAAACATTCAGGATGGGCTGCATTGGGAAGCTGGGCGCAAATGAAATGCACGGTGCCTTGCGTGCCATCGGAACCACGCTCGAAGAAATGGGTGTGACCAACTGCGCCGCGGCTGCTTAGACCTAATATGGAGAGACTGATGAGCTCTGATAAAATAGTATCCGCAAACGGGCGCGACTATGCCTGGCCGGATTCACCGCTGGTGGTGATTTGCTGCGACGGCTCTGAGCCGGCCTATATGGAAGTGGCCGCAACTGCTGGACTGATGCCGAACCTGCAACGCATCCTTTCCAAGGGTGAAAACCTGTTGGCACAAAGTGTAATTCCAAGCTTCACCAACCCGAACAATCTTTCAATCGTCACAGGCCGCCCACCGGCAGTTCACGGCATTTGCGGAAACTATCTCCTTGATCCGGATACGGGCGAGGAGGTGATGATGAATGATCCTAAGTTCCTGCGTGCACCGACAATTTTTGAAGCTTTCCAGAATGCCGGCGCCAACGTCGTGGTGATCACGGCAAAGGACAAGCTGCGCCTTCTTCTAGGCAATGGCCTGAAATTCGGCGAAGACGGCGCGGTGTGTTTTTCATCTGAAAAGGCTGACCAGTGCACCATGAATGACAATGGCATTGAAAATATCTGCGAACTGGTGGGCATGGGAGTTCCGGACGTTTACTCTGCAGAGCTCTCAGAGTTTGTTTTTGCTGCCGGCGCGAACCTCCTGGCATCGCAGCGCCCGGACTTGATGTACCTGTCAACAACCGACTATGTGCAGCACAAATATGCGCCCGGTTCTGATGGCGCGAACGAGTTCTACGAGATGATGGATAAATATCTCGGCGCCCTTGATGATGGCGGGGCAACCATCGTTCTTACCGCCGATCACGGGATGAAAGACAAGCATCTGGCAGATGGTGAGCCGGATGTGTTGTACCTGCAGGAAACTCTTGATGAATGGCTGGGCGAAGGGCAATCCACCGTTATCTTGCCCATCACCGACCCATATGTGGTTCATCACGGAGCGCTTGGTTCGTTCGCCACGGTTTATCTCAAGGACACAGGCAAAGCCGGAGAACTTGTGAGCCGCATCGCAGCACTTGAAGGCATTGATGTTGTTTATGGCAAGGCGGAGGGGTGCGCAGCGTTTGAGCTTCCCGAAGACCGCATGGGCGACCTAATTGTGGTGTCTGGAGGCACCAGGGTTCTGGGAACTACAGAGGCGCGCCATGACCTCTCAGGTTTGGGCGAACCATTGCGCTCCCATGGCGGCATTACAGAGCAAACCGTGCCGATGATTGTCAACCGCAAGGTACAGGCCCTGCCCCAGCCATTGCGAAATTTTGATGCGTTCTTCGTTGGCTGCAATTCAGTGGCAGCCTCCGCAGAAGCGGCAGAATAGGAGCGGCATAATGAATGAAATGGCATCCAAGCGCGCTGTTATCGAAGGCTCAATGCGCATCGGCGGAAAAGAGGTTTCAACAGATGATGTTGTGCCCGTCCACTATCCCTATACCAACGAAGTGATCGGCACTGTGCCCGCCGGGCGCGCAGAGCACGCCCGTAAGGCATTTGAAATCGCCGCCGGTTTCCAGCCAAAGCTCACCCGCTACGAGCGCCAGCAAATCTTGCTGCGAACGGCAGAACTCTTGCGCGAACGCCGCGATATGCTGGCCGAGGTGCTTACCTTGGAACTGGGCATTTCGACGAAAGACGCACAATATGAAGCAGGGCGCGCCTATGATGTGTTTTCGCTCGCCGGCCAGCTTTGCATTCAAGATGATGGCGAGATTTTCTCTTGCGACCTCACCCCTCACGGTAAGGCGCGGCGCATTTACACCACCCGTGAGCCGGTGCGCGCCATTTCTGCAATCACGCCGTTCAACCACCCGCTCAATATGGTTGCCCATAAGATCGCGCCGGCAATTGCCACCAACAATTGCGTCGTCTGCAAACCAACCGAGTTGACGCCGCTTTCCGCAATCAATCTTTCTGACATTCTCTATGAAGCGGGCCTGCCGCCGGAAATGTTCCAGATAGTCACCGGCACGCCGGAAGATATTGGTGATGAAATGATCACCAACAAGGAGGCTGAAATCATCACATTTACCGGCGGTGTGAAGGTCGGCATGCTGATTGCCTCAAAGGCCGGTTACAAGCGCCAGGCGCTGGAGCTTGGCGGCAATGATCCGCTTATCGTCCTTGATGATTTGTCTGACGATGACCTCGCCAAGGCAGCAGAGCTTGCCGTTGCCGGCGCCACGAAGAACTCCGGTCAGCGCTGCACAGCTGTAAAACGCATTCTGGTGCAGGAAAATGTCGCCGACAAATTTGTGCCACTGGCGCTGGAGGCTGCGAAAAAGATCAAGTTCGGCGATCCGATGAACCCTGAGACCGATCTTGGAACTGTCATCCACGAGCAGGCTGCCGCCGCATTTGAGGCGCGGGTATATGATGCCGCCGAGCGCGGGGCGGAAGTCTTGTATGACCCGGGCCGCCAGGGCGCCGTTCTGCCGCCAATTGTTGTTGACCGGGTGCCCCATGATTCAGAGCTTGTTTATGAAGAAACCTTCGGGCCGGTTGTTCCCATCGTGCGTGTGCCCAACGATGATGATGAAGTCATAAGGATTTCAAATTCGACGCCGTTCGGCCTTTCTTCAGGAGTTTGCACCAACCGGCTCGACCGAATTACCAAATTCATTCCGGCGTTGAATGTGGGAACGGTCAACATTTGGGAGGTGCCTGGCTACCGCATTGAAATGTCGCCCTTTGGCGGCATCAAAGACAGCGGCAATGGTGTTAAGGAGGGCGTCATTGAGGCCATGAAATACTTCACAAATGTGAAAACCTATTCATTGCCATGGCCGGAATAACCGGAAAAACCCGGCCAGACAGATTGGTGATTTGATGGAATTGTCCGGTACGGAACTTTTGATACGCGTCGCAGGCAGCGCAGCACTCCTGTTGTGGGGTGCGCGCATGATGCGCACGGGCATGATCCGGGCTTACGGCGGTGAGATAAGAAGCATTCTCGCGGCCTGTACGGACAATCGCATTTATTGCCTGGTGGCAGGCGCTTTTTCAGCTGGCGTTCTGCAAAGCTCAACAGCGGTTGCACTGTTCACAACTTCCTTTGCCGCGCTGGGCGCGCTTTCTGTTGCCGATGGCCTCGCCATAATGCTGGGGGCTGATCTGGGCAGTGCGCTTGTTACCTTTTTGCTTGCCCTTGATATCCGGTCAATCTGGCCCGTGCTGATGTTGGGCGGCTATATCATGCACGCCTGGTTTGAGAAGCGCAGGCCCATTATCAAGCAGGCCGGGCGCGTCGCCATGGGCCTTGGCCTGGTGTTCTTGGCGCTCACTATATTATCTTCCACATCCAGCATCCTCAATCAGTCCAACCTGTTGCGGCAATTGCTCAGCGGCTTGGCAAACGAACCCATTATTGCGTTCATTGTCGGTGCACTGCTCACCTGGTTTGCCCATTCGAGTATCGTTGTGTTGCTGCTGGTCGCCGGGCTTGCTGAATCAGGCCTGTTGTCTGAAGGAACCTTGGCGTTGACACTGGTTCTGGGAATAAATGCTGGCGCTGCCCTTCCAGCGTTCGCCCTCACATACCGCGACAAACCTCCAGCACGGCAAATCACTCTGGGCAACCTCATATTCCGTGTAACTGGTGCCCTTATCGCTTTGGCGGCAATGCCACTATGGGCAGACTATCTGACAAATGGCGCCGCATCTGGCGGCCAGGTGATCCTTGCGCACATATTGTTCAATGTCTTGCTGCTGGCCGTGTTCGTCGGAGCGACGGGGTATCTAGCAAACGCCTTGGCCAGATTAAATCCGCTTGAAAGCGTACAGGAAGATGATGGCGCACCGCGCTATCTTTCCGAAACAGCTAAAGAAATGCCCAGCATGGCGCTTAACCTGGCAGCCCGTGAGACCCTGCGCATGTCGGATATGGTTGACTTGATGGTCACCCACTGCGCCAACGCCTTGGACAAAAACGATACTGCCGAGGCCGACAGTGCCTGCGAGCTGGAAGAACAAGTCGATCGCCTCTATGAAGCCATCAAGTTCTACGTGACCGATATTGAACGCGAGGAAACTGATGTTTCCGAACGCCGCAAAGCGACGGAAATCATCACCTTCACAACCCACCTGGAAAGTGCGGGGGATGTTATCGACCGCAATCTTATCGACACCATTCGCCAGAAAATCACCGCAGGCGGTTCATTTTCAAAGGCGGGCGCCAAGGAGCTGGATGAAATCTTTGCATTTGTCGGCGAAACCATACGGCTGGCATCTTCAGTGTTCATGGACCCGAAAATTGATGCAGCCCGCGCACTGATCGCCAGAAAGGACGAATTGCGCCAGCTGGAGCTGAAAAGCACCAAACGTCATTTGACAAGGTTGCGCCGGCGCAAGCCGCAAGCGGTGGCAACATCCTCTTTCCATCTGGATATCATAAGGGACTTAAAGCGGGTGAATTCCCACTTTACTTCAGTTGGCTATCCCATTCTTGAATCAAGCGGCGGGTTGCGGGCAAGCCGGTTGAAAAAGGCTTAAACGCCAGGAACCACCTACATCTCAAAGCGGCCTCGTATGCCGACCAACGTGAGAGTGTCTTTCGTTGGTGCGAAAACAGGGTCAAGAATGAACTGAAAACTTGGCGTTACCGCGATGCGCTTAGTGAGCTGGACCCGGTAAAAAACCCCACCTGCATATTGGCGTGCATCACCCATATCGGTATCCGGAATGCCGTCCTCATCGGTATCTATTTTACCGATGCGGCGTTCACCCCACGAAAACGCCGCCCCAAGAAGATCGTTCTTCTGGCCGAACATTTCGCGCACGCCAACCCCACCGGCGGCCATCTTGTTCAAAATCGCCGGCCCGTTCATGGGGCCATCAGAAAATCCAAACCGCACAAATGGTATTACCGGCCCAATTTCGCCCTCTGCAAAGAAACTCACACCGTGGCCCTTGGGCGCGCCGGCTCTTTTGAGCGCATCTTTCTGCCAGATCGTTGCGTGAACATCCCTGAGCTTGACCGGGCCAATTCAGAGGCTTGTTTCAGGATTGATGTAGCCGGGGTCAAAGCCGATATCCACCATCTTCAGATATTCCTTTTGATTGAAGAAGGTATTGAAACCGGAGGTTTCCGCACGCCCGTTTGCATCATAAATGCCACCCACTACATAAATTTCTGGCACCGGGCGAACCACCCCGGCAGCGCCAAGACCAACCAATGTATAAGGAATTGTCGCATTCAGGCTGAATGGTGCATTCATAAACGAAGTGGTAGGATTTTTCAGGAATGAATAATCATGAACCGCAAAAGGAATGATTTTCCCCACCCGGAACCCTGCTGAATCCTGAATTAGCGACTGCTCCCACCACAACTCAAGCAGACTGAAATTGAATTCACTATAGGCAACGGCAGCGGGCCACAATGAGCCGGCAAGAATTCCGAAAGTCTGCAAATTGGCCGGGCCGCTGCTGAGGTTGTGGCGGTCCTGGAATCGGAACGCCAATCTGCCGGAGTAACCCGTACCCTCTCCCCAGAGCTGCCAGTCACCAAGAATTGCGAGAATGCCGCCGGCTGCATCGCATTGGCCGGCAAAGTTTGTATTGGCGTTCTGGTAGGCGCTGGTATGGGCGATGCCGACTTTAAGTCCAACTTGTTCTTGAAGTTCTCTCTTGAACCGCTCCCATGGCTCCAAGATAGGATCGAGTGGCGAAGGCGTTATCAATGCTTCCTTTACGGCTTCGTCTTCGATCAAAATGTTGGTCAAATCGCCGGGGTTTTTGGTGAGCGCATCAGTCGGCGGGTTGCCTTGTTGGGAAAAAGCCGTGGCGGAAATTGCAAATAAAATCAGGAATGCGAACGGGGCGGGGTAAATCTCAGGCCAAGCAGCGCAAATTGCCCTGCTCTTGGAAAACTCGACCTTTTGTGCCGCTCGCCCAATCAACGCAACATTCCCAGTAAATTGCGGATTGCCTACTCCACAAAATACACCACATCCGAATAATCGGACACAAGTGCAGATTTTAGCGATATGCAGTCAAGAATTAGTCCAAGCCGGTCAAAGCTTGCCGGAAAGACTGACGATTATAGATTGGACAAGACCAATGGCGCCGGATATTGGCCGGAACTGACCGCTGACCTCATTGTCGACGCAAAACGATACCGTGGAATTGCGTGCGAGAGGGCTTGAGGCGGCACCGGTAATGGTGATGACGGGCAGCCCGCGCACATGCGCGTCGCGCACTACATCCAAAACGGCCGGTGAATAGGGGACGAACGAAATCGCCACCAGAAGATCCCGGTGGCCCATATTGACCACCTGCTGCTCTGCCATGCCGCCACTGAAATCAAGCAGGCTGCAACGGCGCTCCAGCCGGGTCATTCCATAGGCAAAATAGGTTGCGATGGGGCGCGAACGGCGCAAGCCCGCAACATAAATATGCCGGGCCGACAAACACATATCCACCGCCCGGGTAATATCTTCCGGATTCACATTGCTGCGCAAAGTTTCAAGTGAAGCGACCAGCGCATCGATACAGGAATTCAGCGTAGCGCTTTCATCTTCAACGCCTGAAACAGTGGCCGCCCACTCATAAACCTGTTCCCGGTAAACAGGTGTACCTTCAATTAGGCGCAGTTTGAAAACCTGCTGAAGACCGGAAAAGCCGTCATAGCCAAACTCTTTTGCAAACCGGATGAGCGTTGAAGGTTGAATGTCCAATTCTTCGGACAAAACCGCAATTGTCTGCAGCGCAAGCTGGTTTGGTTCATCCAGCGCCAGTCGTGCGATCCGTTGCAGGTGCGGGCTCAGGGATTCAAACCGGTCCCTGATGCGCTCGCGCAATGAATCGAACGTTTCCTCCGGTCCGGCAGGTGTATCAAGGGGCATATTCATAAATTCACTTTGACTGAAAATTCATTCAATTTCAAGAATAATTCCCTTCTAAATTTCTACTATAGTGCAAAAAATGGGCATATTACGCAGATTTACTTGACTCTCAGATTGAATATTTGTTACATAAAATGAAAATTCATTCTATTTTTGAATGAAAATGCAAAATACCTTGAATGAGGGATAGGGATTCAACGGTCATAGCGGCCACTCACTTTAGGAGGGAAGAATGAGCCAGAAGAACATTACACGCCGCGGGTTGCTGGGAGCAGCCGTTGCCGGCGCCGGTTTGACGACATTTGCCGGGCCTTGGAATCACAATCGGGTTTATGCAGCAGCATCCGACAAGCCAATCAAAATCGGCATCACATCAGATGCCAGCGGCCAGTACGCCAACTCAGGCGCAAGTGATCGCCGCGGCATGGCCATGGCGATTGCCGAGTTCAATGAAAAAGGCGGCGTGCTGGGACGCAAAGTCGAAACCATACATATAGATACCGAAACAACACCGGCCACAGGCAGCCGTGTGGCCGAGCGGTTGATCTCACGCGAAGAGTGCGGCTACCTCATTGGCGCGGTAAGCTCAGGTGTTGCCAACGCAATCAGCCAGGTGGCGCAGAAGTATGGCGTCATCTATCTCAACACCAATTCAAGTTCACCGACCGAGTCTGGCAAGAATTGCCACCGCGTGAAATTTGTATGGGATGGCAACGGCACCAATTTTGCAAAAGCTGCGGTAAAAAATGCAGTTGAGAGATTCGGTGATCAATGGATGCTGCTCACCAACGATTACGTCTGGGGACACAATACAGCAGCAGCCACCAAGAAACTGTTGGAAGAGTATGGTGGCTCGGTAAAGGAAGAAATCCTCGTGCCACAGGGCACCCGCGATTTCTCATCCGCATTGCTGAAAATCCAGCAGGCAACGCCTAATGTTGTTGCCGCAGCTGTTGGCGGCGACGACCAGAAAGCCATGCGCCAGCAAGTAGCTCAGCTTGGCATGGGCGCCCAGCCTGCATGGATCAACAACCAGCAAGACTGGCCGGACGTTTATGGCCTGCCGATTGAGAACCTGTTCGGTGTCTTCGGCACCACCTGGTACTACAAGCTGGATCTGCCGGGCGTTGATGAATTCGTCAAACGCTATCAGGCCATGTATCCGGACACACGTATGCGTGTTCCCGGCAACGTTTTCTACAATGGCTACATGGCAACCCGCGAATTGCTCAATGCCATTGAGCGCGCAGGGTCCACCAACAACATCGCGGTCATCAAGGCGCTCGAAGGACATAAAATGTCTGCCAAGGACCGCATGCAGCATCATGATGCGGTCATCGACGCCAACACCCACCAGGTACAGCAAACCATTTACCTGGCAACGGCAAACGCTGGTACGAAGGACAAGAACGACTTGTTCAAGATCCTCAATCAATCGACGCCCGAAGCTGTGCAGGATATGGGAGCACAAGATGCCTGCAAGCTGGAATCTTACGAAGATACGCCAACTTTCGATGCGTGATAAACTCCCTTGGGCCCTGGCCACTTTAAGCCGGGGTTCAGGATGCGGCCGGAGTGCTCCGGCCGCGTCCTCACTTTCTTTTGAAATGAAAGCGTCCAAGCGATGACGGCGTTATTGCCACATATCTTCAACGGCCTGACACTCGGTCTGTTGTTTGCGTTGATTGCCCTCGGTTTCACGCTGATTGTCGGCGTTATGGAGGTTATTAATCTGGCGCACGGGTCATTGTTCGCGCTTGGGGCCTATTTCGCTTTAATGATACTCGGTTCCAGCTGGATGGAAGCCACCGCATTCGGTGACTGGTGGCTGGGCTTGCCACTGGCTGCGCGCTACACGCTGGCCCTCGTTTTCGGACCATTGCTTGCGGGCGTTGCCGGAATGGGGCTGGAGCGCTGCTTGCGGCCCACATACGGAAAAGCGCCATTATACGGCTTGCTGCTTACTTTTGGCGCAGCCCTTGTTATCGAAGAAGCCATCCGCCTTGGTTGGGGCACAGGCGAGCAAAGCCTGCAGCTTCCCCAGTCCATAAATGGCGCGGTGCTTATCGGCGGGCTTATTTTCTCCAAGTACAAATTGTTTGCGGCGGGTTTTGCCCTGTTGGCGATTGTTGGCGTTTGGCTGTTTCTTGAATGCACACCTTACGGGGCCATTATCAAGGCTGGCGCCCATGACAGCGAGATGGTGCGCGCGCTTGGCTATGATCTTGCCCGCCTGCGCATGCTGGTGTTCGGCTTTGGTGCAGCACTTGCCGGACTTGCAGGCGTTGTGATGGTGCCCATTTGGGGATTGCGGCCGCATGTGGGTATTGATGTTGTCATACCTGCGTTTCTGATAATCGTCCTGGGAGGAGTGGGCAGTTTCTGGGGCGCGGTGGTTGCAGCCATGCTGGTTGGCCTGGCCGTCGGCATCACCGGCGCGTACGCTTCTGCCTGGTCGATGATGTCCATGTATCTGTTGCTCATCGCGGTGGTCTGCTTCCGCTCGCGCGGGCTGTTCGGGCGCAAGAGCGCTCTGGAAAACTGATACATGGTCTCCCTGTCCGATATTCCCGCACGTGCCGGCTCCTGGGTAACGCCGCAAATGGCCGTCATGGCTATTATCATGGTAACTGCCCCTTTGTGGCTGGGCCCGGTTGGCCTTTACCAGTATCTGGGTATCGAGATTTCCATCTGGATAATCTATGCCCTAGGTTTCAATCTTCTGTTCGGGTATGCGGGTTTGCATTCATTTGGCCATGGCGCCTATTTGGGTGTTGGCGCCTATGCGTTCGGGCTGTTTCAGCATCATGTGGGCGTCAGCCTCTGGGGTGGATTGCTTGCCGCCGTGCTTGCGGCAGGCATTGCCGGGCTGATCGTTGGCGCGTTTATTTCGCACCGGCGCGGAATTTACTACGCTTTGCTCACAATTGCCTTTGGCCAGGTGTTCTGGTTTTTCTCGATGAAACTTCACTGGCTCACCGGCGGTGAGGACGGCCTTTTAAACATTCCGCGCCCTGATTTGGCCCTTGGGTTTGCCGATTTCAGCCTGAAAGACAATCTGGCGTTCTACTATCTTGTGCTTGCGCTCGTCGCCATATCGGTGGTCGCAATCTGGCGGATTGTCAATTCACCGTACGGGCGAATTTTGCAGGCTATCCGCCAAAATGAAACCCGGGCAAAGTTTGTCGGCTATGAGGTTTGGCACTTCAAGTGCGCCGCATTTGTTATCTCGGCAATGTTCGCAGGTCTGGCTGGCGGCTTGTTCGCCATGGCTCAGGAAAGCGCCTATCCGGACGTGATGAGCCTCCATCAGTCGGGCCTTATTGTCATGATGGTGCTTGTCGGCGGCGGGCTTGTCAGCTTCTGGGGCCCGGTGCTTGGCGTGGTGCTTTATTTCGTGGCCCGCGATGTCTTGGGCTCAATCACCGAAACCTGGCTCCTGTGGTACGGGCTGATGTTCGTGATCATGGTCATGTTCAAGCCGGAAGGTTTGGCAGGCATCATCCACTCCCTGCGCAAGCGCTTTTCCAGCCGCGCTGTGGGCCATCAGGTTTCAACGGAGTAGGTGGCATGTCTCTGTTCGAAGCCAAACATATTCACAAGCGGTTCGGCTCACGGGTTGTGCTGGAAGATATTTCACTGTCCCTCGAAGATGGTCAGGTGAGCGGTATTATGGGTCCCAACGGGGCCGGAAAAACCACTTGCTTTCACGTGCTCACGGGACAGTATAAACCTGACCGCGGCGAGATCCTTTTCGATGGAAAACCCATTACCGGCATGCCGCCGCAGCGCATTGCAGGTCTTGGCATTTCCCGTTCATTCCAAATCATGAACCTGTTCGATGAATCAGCGGTTATCGAAAATGTCATGGTCGCATTGCCGGATTTCAGGCAACGGCAAAAGCAACTGGCAAGTTCCGTGTTTGATGATGCAGAACTCATCGACAAGGCAAGAGATGTTCTGAACCAGGTTGGCCTTTCAGGACATGACTGGGAGAAATCCGCCTCCCTTTCATACGGCAACCGGCGGGCTTTGGAGATCGGCGTAGCGCTTGCAGCACGGCCGCGCATTCTGTTTCTCGATGAACCGACATCAGGCCTTGGCGTTGAGGCAACCCGCCACTTGGCAGCGCTGATCAAAAAACTGCGCAAGCGGTATTCAATTGTCATGATTGAGCACGACATGCGCTTCCTCTTCGAGCTGGCCGACCGCATATCGGTTATCCACTGGGGCCAGGTGATAGCTGAAGGCACACCGGAAAAACTTCAGGCAAACAAGTGGGTGCAGCGCTCAGCACTTGGGGAGGTCGCCTGATGTTGAGTGTCTCCCAAATCGAAACGTTTTATGGGGAAACCCAGGCTCTGTTCGGGCCATCGATTACGGTCGGCCAAGGCGAAGTGGTTGCGCTTTTGGGCCCAAACGGCGCCGGCAAGACAACCACTTTGCGCTCAATCCTCGGGCTGACACCGCCACGGCGCGGACATATCCGCTTTGATGGCGCGGACGTCACAGAGCGCACAACCCACGAGATCGCGCGCATGGGCATTAGCTGGGTGCCAGATGACAGGCGTATTTTCCCGACCCTTACGGTTTCCCGCAACCTGCAAATTGCGATGAAGAAAACCCGCTTCCGATCATGGAAGCTGTCGGAAATGTTCGGCATTTTTTCAGCTCTTGAACATCTGATGAGTAGAGAGTGTGAAAACCTTTCCGGCGGCGAAATGCAAATGGTGGCGATCTCGCGCGCGCTTTTAGGCTCGCCCGGCCTGGTGTTGTTCGATGAACCCAGCCAGGGACTTGCACCAAAAATCGTCCAGGACGTAATGGCAACCATCCGCAAACTCAAAAGGGAAGGAATTTCGGTTCTGGTGGTTGAGCAAAATGCGCTGGCAGCTCTTGAAGTGTGTGACCGGGTCTATGTCATGGATCGCGGCCGCATTATTCACGAGGGCGCGGCTGAAGAACTCCTCAAGAATGCTCCGCTCAGGCGCAAATTGATCGGGATGTGAGCCATGACAGCAATGCTTGAAGTGAAGGGATTGGAAAAGATCTACACGGCGGGGCACTTCTCGAAAGTGGCCACCTTCCGCCTAGCGGCTGATTTCACAATCGAAAAACCGGGCATTATCGGCCTTATGGGACCGAACGGTTCCGGTAAAACGACGCTGTTTGAACTGATTACCGGTTCCAACGCGCCAACCGCCGGAGAGGTTCTGGTTGAGGGGCGCAATATTCACCAGATCCGCACCGATGAACGTGACCGCCTTGCGATCCATTATCACCAGTCATACCAGGTAAGGCATTTTCGTTCCTTGAAACCGAATTTCCTTATGGAGCGCGCCGGCGCCGACTATCCAGTTGTGCATCTTTTTGATGAACCCCAGTTCAACACCCAGGATGGATATATCGGTTTTATGCTCGATTTCTTCCGAAAGCTGCGTGATGAAGACCGGCTGGTTTTCCTGTGTGTGCACCCGAATGAGCGTTTCCATCTCGAAATTCTGAAAGAAATTTGCGAACGGTTTTTCTTTGTCCAGCAAGGAACGGTTACTGCAGTACCTGACTTTGACAGCCTGGTTGGGCTCGATCCGGTGAAAAATTATCTGGGCGAATTGCTTAGCGAGCAGGCCGCATGATGGAAACCTTGACCAGAAACGCATACCGGGTGCCGGTCGACTTCAGAAAAATTGAAAAAGACTGGACATCGGAAGGCTTCAGCTTCGGTGTGTTCCGCGATCCTCCGGGCCAGGAGTGGAACAATTTTGTGCACAGCACCGACGAGTATGTGCTGGTTGCGGACGGAAAGCTTGAAATGAGCGTCGGCAACGAACAGCTCACCGCCGGACCTGGCGATCTTGTGCGCATTCCAAAGGGCGCCAATCACTCCATCAAAACATTGTCGTCGCAGGGCAGCGTCTGGCTTTACGGCTACGGCCATTGGAGGCAGGACGATGACTGATGCACCACAAACAGCTGCCCTCATTGGCACGGGCATGATCAGTCTCTACCACCTTAGGGCTTGGCAAGCGGCCGGTGTTGATGTGGTGGCTGTGTGCGATGTTGACCGGGCAAAAGCAATGGCGCGCGCCGAAGAGTTCGGGATCAAGCGTGTCTATGATAATCCCCAGGAACTGTTTTCCCACGGCGGTTTTGAAATGGCCGACATTGCCACGTCGGTTGAGGCCCACGCACCCCTTACCCGCATGGCCGCAGACCATGGCGTTCACGTGATGCTGCAAAAGCCAATGACCGAAACAGTTGCCGAAGCCGAAGCGCTGGTGAGCGATGTTGGCGAGCGGGTCCGTTTCATGGTGCATGAGAACTACCGCTTCCGGCCCCACTATATGACGGTGCGCAAGTGGATTGACGAAGGACGCATCGGAACCCCGCGCCATGCAAGCATTGTCGTGCGTGGTTCCGGCCTTTGCCCCCGCCGGGGCGCTGATCCGTTCCTTGTAGAGCGACAACCGTACCTGAAGAATTTCAAACGCAATCTGGTGTTTGAAACCATGATCCATCATCTCGATGTTTTGCGCCTGCTTGTGGGCCCGCTCAAGGTGGCGGCGGCCCGGCTGAACCGCCTTGCCGAAGGGCTGCCGGGCGAAGACACAGCAACAATCCTGCTTGACGGGCCGGACGGATTAATCGCGACCGCCGATGGCTGCATTTGTGCCCCAGGCTATCCTGATTTGCATGGCGACCGCCTTGAAATCATCGGCACAAAGGGTACCGTCATTATGGATTATAACCGCGTGTTCCTTGCCGGTGCAGAAGAGGAGGCGGAAGAAGTGGACCTTCTTGGCCGTTATCAGGAATGTTTCGATTATGCGGTTGCCCAGTTCGCCGAGAGTGTTCGAAATGGTGCGCCGTTTGAAACCGACAGGCTTGATAATCTTGAAACATTGCGGCTGATGGAAAGCGTTTATGATGCCGCCGGCGTGGAGGTTTCGTCATGAGCCGGCATGAATCCACCGCCCGGATTACACCGCAAGTCGAAACTACAAGACTTGACCAGCTGTTCGACCTTGCCGGCGTGCGCGTCTTTATTCCCGGCGGCTATGGTGCGCTGGGAGAGGCAATTGCCAGGGGTTTTGCCCATCACGGCGCGGCGGTGGCCATTGCCGGGCCATCCGGTGAAAAGGCCAAGCACCTCGCAGACGACATTGCAAGCACCGGTGTTACCGCAATCGGCATGCAGCTTGATGCCCGCAAGCCCTCCGAAATTGATGCCGTTGTCGGCAAGGTTGCCAGTGAATTGGGCGGCATTGATGTGCTGGTCAACTGCGTCGGAATTCAGAAGGAGCAGAAGCTTCTCGATGTCACCGAGGATGTGTTCGACGGCATTTATGAGACCAATCTGAAATCAGCAATGTTTCTAGCTCAATCGGTTGCCCGGCGGCAGATAGATGCCGGCAATGGCGGCAGGCATATCCATCTTCTCTCGGTGCGCTCCAAGCTTGCGCTGCGCGAACGCGGATACTCGGCTTATTGCGCCACCAAGGGCGGCCTTTTGATGCTCGTAAAGCAGCATGCTATGGAACTTGCGCCACACAACATCACCGTGAACGGGGTGGCGCCGACATTCATTCAATCTGACCGGATCCGGCCCCATCTGGAGCGCGGGGAATTTCACGACTTTATCTTGAAACGGAACCCGCTGGGCCGGATTGGCGACCCTATCGAGGTGGTTGGTCAAGTCATCACGTTTGCCGCAAATGCCGGCGCCTACATAACCGGGCAGGTGGTTTACGTGGATGGAGGCGTGACGGCGAGCCAATAGCCTGATTCACCGCTACGCATGATTTGAAGGAGCTAAAACTTTGGTGGAGATAGCCATTGCCGTTTACTGAGGGGAGTGAGCAAAGACGTCTCCATCACGGGCCCGCTTTCGTTGCCACGACAGCCTGCCAGGAAAGATTTCTGGGGGTTGATACGTAAAGCGTGTGGCGTGCGGCCGTTTTGACCGGTGGCCGCCGCCCGGCCCGCTTTTTTCAACCATCAGCTGGCGAAACAATCTCGACCGGCTCACCTACCCCCCTGAGCTCAAAGCTTCCCAGTTTTTCCCAGTTTATTGATGTGTGGCGGGCAAATTCGCTGCTTGCCAGAACATCGTGATGGAGTTCCTTGGTAAGGGCTTCAATGCGCGCCACCTCATTCACCGTCGGTCCAATCACCGAAAACGAAACGCGCTCTGGCAATCCGATATTGCCGAATACAACATCGCCCAGATGCAGCGCCAAGCCAAATGACAAGGGCTCCTTGCCCTGTTCTTTCCTTACCTTGTTTACATGCTCAAGCTGGCTTTGCGCCTTGCGGCTTGCCTCAAGCACATGAGCGCACACATTCTCTGCTTCGCCATCACCATCTTCAAACGGGAAAATGGCAAGCACCGCATCTCCGATAAATCCGAGCACCTCCCCGCCCTCAGCGCGCACCGCCCCGCCGGTGCACTCAAAATATTCATTAAGCGTGTTGATATAGGTATCGCGCGGCAGTGTATCGGCCATTCGGGTTGAACCCCGCATGTCGCTGTACCAGATGGCCGCGCGAATTGATTCACCGTCTCCGCGCTGGATTTGCCCCTGAAGAACGCGCCGACCGGCTCCGTTGCCGAGATAGGTGGAAACAACATTTAGGGCGATCTGCTCTTTGACCCGCAGCTTGCAGGCAACGCCAAGCCGCTTTTGCACGCGCTTCAATTCCTCAATTTCCTCGTCGGTGAAACCTTCCTTGCGCTTTGTTGCCCAGGAGCCAGCAACGCCATCCTCCGGCCCGCCGCCGAAATAAATCAGATAGGCGAAATAGTCGGTGAGGCCTTCTTCGCGGAAATCAGCAAGCACCGAAAATTTCCCGCACGCTTCTTCATCTTCGTCGAGCCGCCAGCGCTTGAGCTCAATTCTTTCATTTATCATGTAAAAGAGCGGGCTGCTGGAAAATGCCTGGCCCGGTTCATCGGCAGACCGGTGAGCATAGTCCTGCTTTTCAACTCCTCCAGGGCGCCAGGTAAGCCCGGTTGCTTCATAAAGCGGGTGCAAGACGCGGAACGTTATGTGGGCGCGGGCAACAGGAATGCCGGCTTCTTGCAAGCGCTCGCATGTTCCTTCAAACATTTCCTCAAGACTTGTTTCAGCAAGTGCCTGGCCAATAAGCCACTCAACTACATCACCAATCATTGATGACATGCTTCTGGATTGTGCACTATCCAGCTTCTGGTTTTTAGCGCTCCCAGACATGACTACAGATTAGGCTTTTGCCGGCGCGGCGTCGATACTAACAATTTGGACAACGCGCCCCTACATTAATGTCAGGTCTCAAAGACATGGAGCCATGAGCATGAGCTGGTCCTTCTCCATCGGCCGTATCGCCGGAACTGAAATCCGGGTTCACATCACTTTCTTCTTGTTGCTGGCGTGGATTGCGCTTTCCTATTACCGCATTGGCGGCACTGACGCGGCGGTGCACGGCGTCATTTTCATTCTTGCGCTTTTTGCATGCGTTGTGGCCCATGAATTCGGCCATATCCTTACAGCAAGACGATTTGGCATCAGAACGCCCGACGTAACCTTATTGCCGATTGGCGGGGTGGCGCGGCTTGAGCGCATGCCTGAAAAACCGGGCGAAGAGATATTGGTTGCGCTCGCAGGGCCTGCCGTAAACGTGGTGATCGCGGCGGTTTTGTTTCTGTTTGTGGGTGGCCGGTTTGACCCCTCCGTCCTCGAAGCCGTGGAGACCCCGGCGGCGGACTTTCTCACCAAACTTGCGATGGTCAACTTGTTCCTGGCGGTGTTTAATATGCTGCCGGCGTTTCCCATGGACGGCGGCAGGGTTTTAAGGGCTCTTCTGGCCTACAAATACAGCCGTGTTCAGGCAACAAACATTGCAGCCGTCATCGGCCAGGGATTAGCCTTCGGGTTAGGTTTTTTGGGATTGCTGGGCAATCCGGTGCTGATTTTCATCGCCATTTTCATTTATCTGGCAGCATCAGCAGAGGCGCAAGGTGAAAGCCTTTCGGCCTTGTCGCAGCGCCATTCCGCTCAAGATACGATGATTACGAAGTTCCAGGCGCTGAACCCGTCGTCCACGATTGGTGATGCAGCAGACGCATTGGTGGATACCACCCAGCACGAGTTTCCGGTCATTGACGACAGCGGCAATCTTCTGGGGTTCCTCACCAAGGCCCGAATGATCCAAAGCCTGGCAAAAGAAGGCGGGGACGTGAACGTCATGGACGTTATGGAACGCGATGTACCGCTTGTTGATGCGGGCGCACGGCTTGGTGATGCAATTATTCCGCTCAGAGAGCGCCGGGCGCCGGCTGTCGGTGTCACAGGTAAAGATGGCAAGCTCGCAGGCTACATCACCTTGGAAAATATCGCAGAAATGCTGATGGTTGATACCGCGCTGGAAAGCGCAAGGCTTGCCGCCAAAAGAACGCCCAACGCGGCTTGATACATTGAAAAACTAAGGGCGGTGTCTCAGGCTATCTGAAACACCGCCCCGGTTTGTTATGAACCGTCATGCAAGATCGAAGCGATCCGCGTTCATCACCTTGTTCCAAGCTGCCACGAAATCGTGGGCGAACTTTTCTTTGGCATCATCCTGGGCATAGACTTCTGCAAGCGCACGAAGCTGCGAATTGGAGCCAAAGACAAGATCCACCCGTGTGGCGGTCCACTTTACATTGCCGTTTGAGCGGTCACGGCCCTCGAATACATCTTCGTCGTCGGAAGATGCTTTCCATTCTGTGCCCATATCGACCAGGTTGACGAAGAAGTCATTGGAGAGCGTTCCCACCCTGTCAGTAAACACGCCATGTTGCGACCCGTTATGGTTTGCGCCCAGCACGCGCAAGCCGCCAATAAGTGCGGTCATTTCAGGAGCCGTCAAGGTCAATAGCTGCGCCCGGTCCACCAAAAACTCTTCTGAAGAAACTGCATACTTGGCCTTTTGGTAGTTGCGGAAACCATCAGCATAGGGCTCAAGCACCGCAAAAGATTCTACATCTGTCTGCTCTTGCGCAGCATCCGTGCGCCCTGGCGCGAAGGGCACATCCACGGCGTGCCCTGCATCTTTTGCCGCTTTTTCGATGGCAGCGCCCCCACCCAGAACGATCACGTCAGCAAGGGACACCTGCTTTCCGTTGGACTGGGCATCATTGAATGCCTTTTGGACTGCCTCAAGGCTCGAAAGGGCCTTTGCAAGGTCGCCGGGTTGATTGGCTTCCCAATCTTTTTGCGGTTCCAGACGAATGCGTGCTCCGTTCGCGCCGCCGCGTTTATCGGAACCACGGAACGTTGAAGCTGATGCCCAGGCGGTGGAGACCAATTGAGAAACCGAAAGACCTGATGCAAGAATTTTGCCTTTGAGATCGGCAATGTCCTTATCGTCAATCAAATCGTGATCGACAGCCGGAACCGGGTCTTGCCAGATAAGGTCTTCTGCAGGAACTTCCGCACCGAGATAGCGTGACTTCGGCCCCATATCACGGTGGGTCAGCTTGAACCATGCCCGGGCAAATGCGTCCGCAAATTCATCCGGATTTTCATGGTAGCGCTTTGAGATCGGGCCATAGATCGGATCCATGCGCATCGACATATCTGCAGTGGTCATGATGGTGGTTACCCGCTTTGACGGGTCATCAGCAGCCGGCACCAGATCCTTTTCATCCGGGTTGATCGGAACCCACTGCCAGGCGTCTGCGGGGCTCTTCACCAAATCCCAGTCGTATCCGAACAACACATCGAAATAGCCCATATCCCACTTGGTCGGGTTCGACGTCCAGGCGCCTTCAATGCCGCTGGTAATCGCATCACCGCCTTTGCCGCTGCCATAATCACTGATCCATCCAAGGCCCATTTCTTCAATGGGCGCGCCCTCCGGTTCAGCGCCAACAAGTGCCGAATCGCCGGCGCCGTGGCATTTTCCGAACGTATGGCCGCCTGCCACCAGCGCAACCGTTTCCTCATCATCCATGGCCATGCGGGCGAATGTTTCACGCACATCGCGGCCGGATTCAAGCACGCTTGGCTGACCATTCGGCCCTTCCGGGTTAACGTAGATCAGACCCATCTGAACAGCACCGAGAGGGTTTTCCAGGTCGCGGTCGCCGCTGTAGCGATTATCCCCAAGCCAGGTGTCTTCGCTGCCCCAATATATATCCTCTTCGGGCTCCCAAACATCCTCGCGCCCGCCGGCAAAGCCAAACGTCTTGCCACCCATGGACTCAATTGCGCAGTTGCCCGCCAATATCATCAGATCGGCCCAGGAAAGCTTGTTGCCGTATTTTTGCTTTATCGGCCAAAGCAGCCGGCGCGCTTTGTCGAGGTTGCCATTATCCGGCCAGCTGTTAAGGGGCGCAAAACGCTGTGTGCCAGATCCTGCACCGCCACGGCCATCGCCAATGCGGTAGGTGCCCGCAC
>JBPCVY010000033.1:0-25636 GCA_051010055.1 Hyphomicrobiales bacterium
CTCCACAGCCCGGGTGGAGGCAAGCTCGGCGGTAATCTCCCGGCCCAGGATATTGACGGATACCTTGTCACCCACTTCCAGCCCGAGCCCCTGGGCAATGTCGCTGGTAAACGAAACAAGAGGCGGACCGTCATAATCTTTCGGCCACCACGCGCCGTCAACAATGGTTGAGCCTGCGGGAAGTTTTTCTGAATAGGTTATGCCCCTGTCCCCGCGCAGCGCCCAGGCCGCATCAGGATGGGGCTCCACTTCTGATGATGGCACATCGCCCACCTTGGTAATGTGCCCGCGCAACATGGCCACCGTGTCAATGCGATCAGCCCCTTTTGCCCCCTTCATAACGTTTTGAAACTTTTCAAGTTCGGTTGGCTGAATATCGACGAAGAAAAAGGCCGGTGCCTTGCCGGGCAATGTCTGGCGCAGTTCGCGCGACATGTTCACATCAAGTAATGCAAGCGTGACGAAGAGAGCAAGACCGAGCCCCAGCGAGACGATTATCGAGGTTGTCGGCGCGCCGGGCCGGTGCAAATTGGCAATCGCCAGCCGCGATATGATGCCCCGCGGGCGCGGCAGTTTCCTTGCTACCGCAATAAGCCCTTTGGCCAGCAGCCACAAAACAGCAAAGCTCGCCATAAGCCCAGTTGCGTAATAGAGCGTGATATTGCGCTCTGGAAATGTGGTAATCGCCAGAGCGGTGAGCGCGCCAAGGGCAGCAGTGGTGGCAATGATGTAAGGGGCGCGCGGCAGGGCATGAGCTGGCGCAAGGTCTGCCCTGAAAAGCGCTGTGGCGGGCAACTCGCGCGCCTGGCCAAGCGGCCAAATGGCAAATACGAGGGTTACCAGAACGCCGAATGCGGCCGCGCGCAAAAGCGGTGTCAGGTGCAATCCGATTTCAAGGGAAACCGGCAACATGTTCTTTAAAGTCCCGGCAAGTAATATGGGCGCTGCGGTGCCAATCAACAGGCCAAATGCAATGCCGATTGCGGCCATCGCGATAACCTGGACAAGGTAGGTGTTGAAAACCACAGCCCCCGGTGCGCCGAGGCACTTGAGCATGGCGATGTTGTGCCGCCGGGCATCGAGGAAATTGTTCACCGCATTGCCGATGCCGACACCACCCACAATAAGGGCGGTAAGGCCAACCAATGTGAGGAACAATGTGAGCCGGTCGATGAAACGCTGAATGCCGGGGGCAGCATTGGCCCGCGAGCGCACACGCCAGCCGGCATCGGGGAACTTTTCCTCCACCCCTTCTATAAACGTTTCTAACGCCTTATCGGAAGCTGGCTGGGGCAGTTTGATTTTGTAATGCCAATGAATAAGCGAGCCGGGCTGCACAAGACCAGTTTCCGCCAATGCTTCTTTTGTCATCAACACCCGTGGCCCTAAGAAAAAGCCGCCGGCCACCCTGTCCGGTTCTCGCTCGATAATGGCGCGCAATTCGAACTCAAGCTCGCCAATGCGCACCGGCGCGCCTGTTTTTAACCCAAGCCGGGCCAATAGCGCCCCGTCGGCGGCTAATCCCCAACGCCCGTCTTGTTTTGCCAGCGCGTCTTGCGGGGCAATTCCGTCTTTAAGCGTCAATGCGCCGTAGAGCGGGTAACTGTCATCAATGGCCTTGGCTTCAACCAGCGCACTTTTTTGCGTGCCGCCGCCAATCGCCATGGCGCGCAAGGTGGCTATTTCTATCACCGTGCCCGCCTTGTCTACGAAGGCGCGTTCATCATCGCTGATTTGCCGGTGCACCAGGCGCAGTTCTAAATCGCCGCCCAGGATGGTTTGGCCTTCTTCTGTCAACCCGGCATTGATTGAGTAGGAAAGCGAACCGATGGAGGCAATCGCACCAACGCCCAGGGCAAGACAGGCCAGAAAAATATAAAACCCCTGCAGGCCGGAGCGCAATTCCCTGAAAGCAAGCCGCGCTGCCACCCCAAGCCGGTTCGCCTGCCTGCCAGCGGCACTTTGCGCCGGTATCTCGCCATGATCAGAAAGTGTTCGCGTTACGGTCATGGGTTCTCGCCATCAGAAGCAATGCGCCCGTCGGCAACCTGCGCAACCCGGTCGCAACGCTCTGCCAATTCCGGATCGTGTGTGACCAGCATTAAGGTTGTGCCTTCCTCGCGCTGAACGGAGAACAAAAGCTCAATAATCTGATGGCCGGTTTCCTGGTCCAGATTGCCTGTTGGCTCATCTGCCAATATCAGCCGCGCACCGGCGGCAAGTGCCCGCGCAATAGCAACCCGTTGCTGCTCACCGCCGGAAAGCTGGCCTGGATAATGCTGCAACCGGTGGCCAAGGCCCACCCTGCCGAGCCGTTCGGCTGCCTTTTCAAGGGCACCGCGTTCGCCCTTGAACTCCAGAGGAATGGCAACATTTTCAAGGGCAGTCATGGTGGGGATGAGATGAAATGCCTGAAACACAATGCCTACATGGTCGCGCCGGAAAAGAGCAAGGGCATCCTCATCCAGGTGGTTGAGATCATGGCCTGCCACATTCACCCCGCCACTGCTTACCTTTTCAAGGCCGGAAAGAACCATCAGCAATGTGGTTTTGCCTGAGCCGGATGCGCCAACGACACCAAGCGCCTCACCGTCAATTACTTCAAGGTCAATGCCGCGCAGGATATCGACCGGGCCCGCCCTTGACGGCAATGTTAAATGCACATCTTGCAATTGGACGAGGGGATGTGAAACTGAGGCCAAATCAATATCCTTGTTTTCTAGCAATTCGTGCCATTACTACGGGATGAATAAGGCGGCGGATTGAACGTTTTTTGCATGCTTTGGTGATATTTGCTCCGGCGCTACGAATCTGGAATATGGGAAGATGAACTGCATGGTCAAGTCAATCACCGGTTTTACAGCCGCCATTTGGATGCTCTTAAGCATAAACGTTGCGCGGGCTGAAAACCTGTCGCTGGTTGTGCTGGGTGACAGCCTTTCAGCCGGTTACCAGCTGCCCCAGGAAGAGAGCTTTCCTGCCCAGTTGCAAGCTGCCCTAAAACACCGCGGGTTCGAAGTTGATGTGCAAAACGCCGGGGTGTCGGGCGATACGGCATCAGCGGCCCTGTCGCGCCTTGATTGGGCCGTGCCTGAAGGCACCAAGCTGGTCATTGTGGAACTTGGCGCAAACGATGCCTTGCGCGGGGTTTTGCCGAAAGAGACCAAAAAGGCGCTTGATGAGCTCATCACCCGGTTAAAGGGCAAAGGCGCGCGGGTAATCCTTGCTGGCATGCTTGCCCCGCCCAACCTTGGGCCTGAATTCGGCGAAGCGTTCAATGGCATATATCCCGCCCTTGCCGAAAAACATGGTCTTGCCTTTTATCCGTTTTTTCTTGAAGGAGTTGTAGCCCGCCCGGAACTGAACCAGGCGGACGGCATGCACCCAAACGGCAAGGGTGTCGGCGTTATTGTGGCTGGGATTTTGCCGCTGGTCGAAGAGGTTTTGACCGGCATGAAGGAGACCCAGTAAACGTGCCCAGACTTTTTACAGGAGTTGAACTGCCCGAAACGGTGACCGACGAGCTTGCGCTCATGACAGGTGGTGTGCCCGGTGCGCGCTGGATTGATCGGGAAAACTACCACATCACACTGCGGTTCGTTGGCGACATTGATGATGCCCAGGCAGGAGATTTGGCAGACATTCTGGCTGAAACCACTGGTGCGCAATTCCAACTCTTCTTGAGCGGCATGGGTAACTTCGGCGCCCGCAAGCCGCGCTCGATCCACGCAGTGGTTGCGGCAAGCGAAGAGCTTAGTGATTTGCATGCCCGGCACGAACGGGCTTGCCAGATGATTGGGCTTGAACCTGAAGGGCGCAAATTCATTCCTCACGTCACAATGGCGCGGCTTAGATCAGGCGTTGTGGCAGATGATGTTAAGGCGTTTCTGGAAGGCCATTCAGCATACCGCAGCGCGGCTTTTACCGCTGCAAGGTTCGTGCTCTACTCGGCAAAACCGTCTACAGGAGGCGGGCCATATCTGGTTGAGAAGGCTTACGATCTAACCTGATTGGACGAGAGGTTTCATGAGCGCCGGCAAAACAATCGATTTCTGGTTCGAGTTTGCATCAACCTATTCCTATCTCACCGCCATGCGGATTGAAGAAAAAGCCGCTGAGGCAAGCGTCAAGGTGCGCTGGAAAGTGTTCAATCTCGGCCCCATTTTTGGTGCACAAGGTTGGACGTCGTCACCATTTAATCTTTATCCGGCCAAGGGCGCTTATATGTGGCGCGATATGGAGCGCATGTGTTCTGCCCGCGACCTGGAACTGGTAAAGCCGGACCCGTTTCCCCAGAACAGTCTCAATGCGGCGCGCCTGGCGCTGGCGGCGGAAGATGAACCGTGGTTGATAGATTTTTGCAAGGGCGTTTATCTGGCCGAGTTCACGCAAGGAAAGCAGATAAATGAACCTGAAACCCTTGGCGCGATTCTGCAGGGGCTCGGCGTTGAACCAGAGCCCTGGCTGGAACTGATCACCCAAGATCATATAAAGCAGGCTCTGAAGACACGTGTGGCAGAGGCGGTGGAGCACGGTATATTCGGCGCGCCTAGTTTTATCTCAGGAGATGAACTCTTTTGGGGTGATGATAGGCTGGAGCAAGCCCTGGAGTTCGCCAAATAGTGCTGCCTAAAGTGGGTCTGAGGGCTCCCCGGGCTTTTCATAATCCTCAAACTCTTCTACATCCGACCAGTCGCCTGCATTGCGCCCGGCAATGCGCCAGTAAACGGCGCCTGCCAGCATTCCGGCAGCAATAAAGAAAAGAAAATCAGCCGTGCCCTGGAAAGCATGCAGGCCGCGCGAGGCCACAAAGGCGAGCCCGGCGCCGCCCACCACATAAACGCTCCAGTGCCGGATTTTCGTCAACTCGGAA
Organism: Hyphomicrobiales bacterium; assembly: GCA_051010055.1. Taxonomy (GTDB): domain Bacteria; phylum Pseudomonadota; class Alphaproteobacteria; order Rhizobiales; family CAJQND01; genus CAJQND01. Next base: position 4,874 of record JBPCVY010000033.1, read on the forward strand.
ACGATGCCGAGTATGAATGCCGGCAGCGCGACTGAGAGCGCCAAGATCAATGTCAGGAAAAACAGCGCCACAAAAGAATTGGAAATGGGCGCAACTCCGCCTCCCATGCCGGTCAGGATGTGCGTGAGCGCCAACAGCGAAGCACCGCCCAATATGGCGGCGCCGGCGGCAAATGCCGCCATCAAATAACCGAACGCAATGTTTTTGAAACGCTTGAACAGTTTTGGAAAAGCCTGCCTCATTCCGCCGGCGCGGTAGCAGCCAGTTTTTGCCGGTCTTTTGCCCGCATCCGCTCAGAAGCAGACTTGAGCTGCCCGCAAGCGGCCATGATATCGCGCCCGCGCGGTGTGCGCACCGGGCTCGAATACCCTGCCCGGTTCACAATTTCAGCAAAGGCTTCAATGGTTTCCCAGTCAGAACATTCATAGGGCGAGCCCGGCCATGGGTTGAACGGAATAAGGTTCACCTTGGCCGGAATGCCCTTCAAAAGCTGCACCAGTTCGCGCGCATGCTTCACATCGTCATTGACGCATTTCAGCATGACATACTCAAAGGTAATGCGCCGGGCGTTGGAAAGGCCCGGATAGGCCCGGCATGCATCAAGCAGTTCGGCAATCGGGTATTTCTTGTTAAGCGGCACCAGTTCGTTGCGGATTTCGTCGCGGGTGGCGTGCAGGGATATTGCCAGCATGACGCCGATTTCCGCGCCGCAGCGCTCAATCATCGGCACAACGCCGGATGTGGACAATGTAATGCGCCGCCGCGACAGGCTGAGGCCCTCATTGTCGGCGACAATTTCCATGGCGTCCTTGACGTTATCGAAATTGTAAAGTGGCTCGCCCATGCCCATGAGAACCACGTTGGTAATAAACCGCCCGCTTTCAGGCGCATGGGGGTTTTCTGCAAGTGCATCTGGCCATTCGCCAAGCCGGTCACGGGCAATCATCACCTGCTGAACGATTTCGCCGGGCGTGAGATTGCGCACCAAAGTCTGGGTGCCGGTGTGGCAGAAAGTGCAGGTAAGGGTGCAGCCGACCTGGCTTGAAATGCATAAGGTTCCCCGGGTTTCTTCCGGGATATAGACGGTTTCCACTTCATGGCGCGCACCATTTTCATCGGGCACCAGGCGGATTAGCCATTTGCGCGTGCCATCAACGGACTTTTGTTCCGAGACAATTTCTGGACGCTCCAGCGAGAAATGCGCCGCCAGTTCCTCGCGCAGTTCCTTGGAAACGTTGGTCATCGCGTCGAAATCTGTCACGCCGCGATTATAGGCCCAGCGCCAGATTTGCGATGCCCGCATGCGCCGCTGCTTTTCTGGAACGCCAACCACTTCAAGCGCATCGGCGAGCTTCTGCCGTGTCAGGCCAATAATTTGTCCGCGCGCCTCACCAGGCGCTCCATCGCGCGCAGCTGCACTGAGCGCAGGCGCGTTCGGATTGGCATATGTCAAGTCAAGCGTGGTCATGCGTGTTCCCAAAGCCGCTAGAGCATTTTCCGGAAAGAGCTCTAACCCGCCCCTTATGTCAAAAGGAAGAAGTCGTTGCAAATCAGGTTATGGTGTCGAGAGAAGCTTTTTTAAAGCTCTTGGCTTATTTGCATGCCTCGTCGATGGCTTTCATTGCCGCCGTCACTCCGGAAAGGGAATACTTGTCGGAGGTTTTTGTGCCCCGCCAGCTTGTGCCTTTCACGGCCATGCGCTTGCCGCGTTTCATGGCGGCAACAACGTTATTGTCTTTGTCTTTTGAATCCAGCCATGCGCCATCGCCATTAGTGAACAAGTCAAAAGTTTTGCCATCAATTTCCAGAACCGCAAGGCTGCCCTTCTTGAAGGGATATCCGATGATGGTGTTTACCTCATTGCGGGACTTGCCCTTGGTGCGGTGCGTAATCAGAAAGTGCACCGGGTCGCGTTTCACGTTTTTTGGTGCCATTTCGGTGGGTTGCGAAATGATGTAACAAACCTTGCCGCCGTCAGCGGTATAGGAAAATGCAGTCCACGCGCCGTGTGTTGCAATTTCAGCCGGGTCCTGCGCAGCTGCTGCCCCGCAAAAGGCAATCCCAGTGCCCAATGTGATGAAAAACTTCCGAATCATTTGTCTTCTACTACTCTATTGCTACCGCATTTTTCACACGAGTTGAGTTCGCTACGCACGCTAAAACGCCCGCGCGCCTCACTCCCGTGCATTCAGTAAATCCGTCACCATGACTGGAGCCACAATGTTGCCCTCACAGTACCGTCGCCAGCCCAGCCGCACCGTGTAAAGTGAACGCGGCAAAAGTGAGGCACCGCTTTATATAGGAGTCCCTAATTATGGTAAATAGTTCGTTAAGTTAATGATTTTCCTGTTCTTTGGCGGAAATTTCCATACACATGCCTGGCTTTTTCGCCTTCAGGGGCTCCGGGTTTGACGGGACGGCTTGCAAAACTGCCCAAACTGCGCACCCGGTCATACATGACAATCGCTCCGGCGGTGGCCACATTTATGCAAAACCGGGTTGGAATTTTCACCACATGCTCGCACTTGGAAAGCATTTCATCTGACAAGACGCCCCGCTCCGGCCCCAGCACATATGCCGCCCGAAGCGGATGGCGGAAGGATGGCAAGTCGATGGCATCTTCTGTCAGTTCCACCCCAACCAGCGCACATCCGGCGGGCAGCACAATATCATCCACACTGTCCCATAGATAAAAGGGCAAATGGTCCGGGGTTTTGGAGGTATCGGATTTTGCCTTGTGAACTCTTTGATGGGCATTTACGGCAAAAACGAAGCTGGCGCCGAATGCATGGGCAGAACGGATGAGATTGCCCGTGTTCATCGGTTTTGATATGCCTTCCATGCCAAGAGCAAAAAATCCACGCAAGAGTTCTACCTCCCATTCAATAGTTTAAAGGCACCCCTACAGTGAAAGCTATACTATCTGAGAAGTGCGGACAGCCGGAGACGCTTGTACTGGCCGATATAGATGCCCCGCAACCTGGCCCCGGCGAAGTTGTGATTGATGTGGCAGCTGCTGCGCTCAATTTTTTCGACACGCTTATTATTGAAGATAAGTACCAGTTCAAGCCTGAACGGCCATTTTCTCCCGGCGCTGAAGTTGCCGGTCACATATCCTCCATTGGTTCCGGCGTTGAGGGGCTGGGTGCGGGCGATGCGGTGATGGCCTATACCGCCTGGAACGGGTGCCGCGAACAGGTAGTCGTGAATGCCAATGTGGCCGTGCCCCTGCCAGATGGATTCGACATGGCCACTGCCTCCGGGCTTACGGTGACTTATGGAACCACGCTGCATGCCTTGCGCGACAGGGCCGACTTAAAGCCCGGCGAAACACTCGCGGTGCTGGGCGCATCAGGCGGGGTTGGCCAGGCCGCCGTTGAAATCGGCAGGGCCATGGGTGCGCGGGTTATCGCTTGTGCCTCTTCACCGGAAAAACTTGAAATCTGCCGCACCCTTGGCGCCGATGAATTGCTCAACTACCGGGAGCAGGATTTGAAAAACGGCCTCAAGGAACTGACCGGCGGAAAGGGCGCCGATGTGGTCTATGACCCGGTTGGTGGTCCGCTTGCCGAGGCAGCGCTCCGGGCAACTGCTTGGGAAGGGCGCTTTTTGGTTATCGGTTTTGCCGCTGGTGAAATTCCCCGAATTCCTCTTAACCTGGTGTTGCTCAAGGGCTGTTCGGTTATTGGCGTGTTCTGGGGCTCGTTCGTTGAAAGAACCCCTGAACGCCACCGCGCCAATATGCAGATGCTTATTGACTGGTGCAGCGAAGGTAAGGTGAAGCCGATTGTTGACAAGGTTTTCCCGCTTACCGAAACAACTTCGGCGTTGAATGTGCTTGCCAACCGGGAGGCCAAGGGCAAGGTGGTGATTGAAATGTGATGTGCCGCCGTTGCAGGTTTTCCTTGCGTTCGGGAGCAATATTCAAACAATGGAGCCATAAGAAACAAAAACATCAATCCGCTGGGAGGAAGCATGTTTGAACGCATTCTGGTCGCCATAGATGGCGGAGAGCAGTCCAAACCCGTGCTTGAGATGGCCTGTGCTTTGGCCGACAAGTATGATGCAAAACTTGGAATTGTGTACGTTGCAGAGCCGCAGGACGTAAGCGATGAACTCGTTCAGGTAGCTGAAATTGAAGGGGTAATTCGCGCACCAAGCTACAGCCAGTCATTGGAAAGCCTCGACTATATGGGCCGCAGCCGGATGCGCGATGAAATCCAGCATGGCGCCGTCATCGGCCGCCTTGCCGAACAGGTGGGCCAGCAAGTGGTTGCCGAAGCCGAAGCTTTCACCAAAAGCCAAAACGTAAAGGCAGTGAAAACCTTTGTCCGTTCCGGCGATATTGCTGATGCCATTCTGGCGGTTGCCAATCAGGCAAAGGCGGACCTGATTGTGCTGGGCCATGAGCGCCGCTCAATGTTGCGATCGCTCATTCACAAGAGCGTGGCGGAAGGTGTGAACAGCAAGGCGAAATGCCCCTGTCTCATCTTTGCAGCTTAGGGCCCGTTGAGGTTCAGCGCGTGCGGTGAACCCGAACAGTCTCTATCGCTTATCTATCATTTATGACCATGCGGTCATCGCCATCATTGAAGGTGATGGGTTTCAACGCGCCTGCGGAAAATCTAAAGCCCCGTTTGCGCAAGAATGCCTCATCTGGCGCGTGCATCCGGTCATAAAACGCATGATGGATTGTGAGCGGCCAGCTGTTGCTGTCACTTGGATAAAGCCCGTATTTGAAGTGGGGCGCAAAACCATTTTGGGTGATGTAGTTGTTGCGGCCTTCACAGTGCAGCACGTGATCTCCATTGAATACCAAGTCGATTGAGCCGTTTTCTTTCGCTGACCAGCGCACCAATAGTTCCAGGTGATGCCACCTGTTGCGGCGCAGGTTCTTGATGCGCAGAGGCTTTCGCTGCAGGGCGTAGGCGCTGAGATCATCTTTTTCCGGGACGTCGAAATTCAAGGTGATATCAAAGTGCCGCCAGCCCCGGTATCTCAATGCAATCTGCGGTTTGTGGCCTGCATCGGGCGTATGGAACTGGCCGATCAGCACCGACTTGTCATGGTCCAGCAGAATGTTTGTAGGGATGAGGAACGCCAAGCTGTAGTAAATCTGCTCACCTTCATCGGGCAGGCATAGGTCAGCCACCTCTGCGCGGTAGCCATGGGCTATGAAATCCCCAACGGCCCAGGTGATGCGCACGGCATGATGATCAATGCCAGGATCAAGCAGCGCAGCCACCAGGTCCTTGGACACAAAACGCGACATGTCATAGCTGGATTTCGTAAAGCCATTGGAGATGTCGAAATCCTTCCGAATGTCCATGCATCGCGGATAGCCTTTGGGCGGGTCGCGAACAGGCTGTGCCGTTGCCGCAAACGCTGACGCCAAAAGAAAAACCACAACCAGATGAAATGGGTTCATTTTGAGTTTCCCAGCAACGAGCATGCAACGAACTATGCCTAATTGTTCTCCCAAATACACGGCAGGTTCAAAACACCGCGAAACGCCCATCCGCCAATCTTTATCTCAGCAGAAGGGTCAATACGCAGACTTTTCAAGCGGGCGAAAACACTTGGCAGCGCAACGGCAGCCACCATCTCCCTTGAAGCCCAGGCGCCGGCGCAAAAATGCGGACCGGCACCAAAAGCGATGCTTTTCGAAGCATCCCGCGTGATGTCGAACTTTTCCGGGTTATTGAAATGTGTCTCGTCCCTGTTGGCCGAACCGAACATGAAAAACACCCTGTCTTCCGGTTCCAGCTCAATGCCCTGAACGCTGGCTTTCTTTGCGATGCGCCGCGGCGACATGCCTATGGGCGAAATCCATCTTGCATACTCTTCGAAAACCTGCGCCCAGCTCACCTCGCCAGAGCGGGCCATCTCCAGCTGGTCAGGATGGGTGAGCAGCGCCCAGATGGCGCCGGCAATGGCATCGCGTGGCTCGTTCTGCCCGCCACTGATGGCAAGCTTTATGTTGGCGCGTACCTTTTCCTCTTCGAGCCCGGCTTCCATCATAACGCTCAGTAACGAAAGGTTCGGTTCTTTCCGGAGAACCGGCATCATGCCGTCGATGGCTGCATCAATTGCGGCGGTGGCGCCGTGGCAGCGGGCCTCAACTTCCTTATCGCTGGCATAGTTTGCGATGCCGTCAATCATGGCCTGCGACCAGGCATCCATTTCGCTGTAGGTAATGTTGGTGAGGCCGGTGACCAGCTTCAGGCATTCACCTGAAAGGGGCAGCGCGAAAGCGGCGCACAAATCTGCCCGGCCGGCAGGTTCCAATTCGTCGAGAATCTCATCGGCCTTTTCCTGGAACTGGGCCGACCAATGCTGCTTGACGGTTTTGGGCGAAACGCTCGGGAAAATTACCTTGCGCTCGGCTAGATGCTCCTCGCCATCCTTGCGCATCATATTGTGACCCATCAACTTGTTCATCAGCCCTTCGGGTTGATGGGAGCTGAAAATGTCGATTTGTTTTTCATAAACCGCAATGTCGTCGCGGCGGGTAAACAAGATGCTGCCCAGTTGCGGTACATAGGCAATCGGCGCTTCGGCCCGCATTCTGGCAAGCGCCGGGTATGGATCGCTCCAGAACTCTTCAAGGTCAATATCAAAGCGCGGTGCGTTGCTCATGCAGCTCATACTGGCTGAGATTGCATCGCAGGAAAAGCCACTATTGTTTATCGTGCTTTGTAATTTCGGGGATGTCGCCCAGCCAGTGCTGCGCGGACCGCGTCCAGTATTGGACTTTCGGCACGAACTGCTCGCGCTGGCGCACGGTTCCCAATCTTACATTCAGGATCTTGGGGTGTTCCTCTGCTGCACCTGCATAAATAGGCGTGCCGCATTCAGGGCAAAATGTCTGTAGGCGCCGGTTGCCGCTATCGCCGGTTTTTGTATAGGTTTTTGGTTCGCCGCTCAAAAGCTGGAAAGTTGCAGCATCGACGATGGCCAGCGTGCGGAATGCCGAGCCGGACATATTCTGGCAATCGGTACAGTGGCAAATGCCCACCTTTTCAGGATCAAGCTCTGCTTCAAACGAAATGTGCCCGCAATGGCACTGGCCATCGATCTTCATGAACTTGGTACCTCCTGCCAGCTGGAAATGCTGCTAAATCGTTGCCACTACAGATAAGGCGCGCTCGCCGGTCCAGTAAAGCGCAATCGCCGCGCAGGCGCCCGCAATACCCCAGCTTGTTACCCGCCAGGCCTGCATGCTTGCTCTCTGGACAAGGCGGAACACCGGCCAGGCAAGGGCAACAATGAAAATCTGTCCGATTTCAACGCCCACATTGAACGCCAACAGGCTCTGCCAGATATCGGGTGATGTGACCTGTAAAATCTCATGGAGAACGAATGAAAATCCAAGGCCATGCAACAGGCCAATGGCGCAGGTAACCAGGAACATTGTGCGCTCGCCGCCTTCCGGTTTTGAGCGCGGCGCAACGGCAATGACAGCGGCATAGACTATCGACAGGGCAATGCCGGTTTCGACCGCCGGCACAAACCATGCCCCCGATGGCACAAATCCAAAGAAGCCTGCCGACAAGGTGACGCTGTGGCCAATGGTGAAGCCGGTTACCCGCCACAAAAGGCTTTTAAGGCTCGTGGCCCCCAACACCAGGCAAATTACGAACAGGACGTGATCAACGCCTTCCAGAATGTGCCGGATACCTTCTTTGATGAATGTCCAGACCGCTGCCAGTGCTGAGCGGGAAATGGTGACCGGTTGATCCAAAAGCCCGCGCTGGCGGAACACTTCGGTGCCACCGGGGTGGTAGTCGAGAATGAGGTTTGCGGTTTTTTCCTGCCCCGGCAGTTCGGGGTTGAGGGTGCTTGAAAAGGAATAGCTGTAGACGGGCCCATCAGTTGGAAAAAACAGGGCCAGATCAACAACCGTATCACCCACATAAAGCGGAGCGGTTTCCGCAATAACCGGAGAACTGGAGATTGCCTTTCTGGCTTCGACAAGTGTGGCAAAATCTGGCTGTGTGCCGACCCGGTGAAGGCGCACAGCGTCAACCTTACCCTCAAGCCGGGCACCGTTAGTGCTGAGGTTCAGCCCTTCAAGTGCAAAAGCGCCGAGGCCGCCGGGTTTTTCCTTCACCGCTGCTGGGTCAACATAGTGAACCAGTTTGCCCTCTTCTTCTTTGTTCGTTGTGAAGGGGGCTGGCGCAGGCAATCCATCTTCTCCAACCCGGCCGATGCGGTCCGCCACAAGATAGGGCATTGGCATGCGGGCAAAGACTTTCAGTCCTTTTTCGTGGTGCTCCACATGGAAGATGCGCACGTTCAGGTTCAACAGGAAGTGAGCGCCCGCCGCCGTCATTGTCAGCGCAATTACAACAAGGACCAGAGCGGCAATGCCGCTTGCACGCTGTCCGGTTCGGGTGTCAAAAAAAAACGGCACGCGATCAACTTTCCTGCTTGGCGTCGACAACGGTGATGTTTGCAAGTTTCCAGGTCCCGTCTTTTTCCACAAGCTCCAGCAGCGCGCGGAATTTGATCGTGCGCCGGTGAGTGTGGCCCCAGTGACCCGCTTGCGCCTTTGCCGTCCATTGGGCCAATGACCGGAAACCGTCCTTGCCATCAAGAGGGGTCAGTTCGGCAAGTTCGAGATTTTCGATTTCTGCAACCTTGGCAATGCCGCCACCTGCCACCTTTATGGCGAGCGCTTCTTCCAGCTCTGTTTCAACCTCCTTGAGACCTTCTTCATCGACGATTACAGATAACGACCGGCTGCGCGCTCCCGGGTCGATTTCAAGGAATGCGTGATTTACGTTGGTCAAAATACCATCAATAATTTGCTTTGAGGCCGCCTCATCTGGCGCACCGCTCAAGGGCAGGCGCACATCCCAAACGGCAGTGGAGCGGGCAAGAAATGCACCAACAATGCAGACCGCAACTCCTGCCGCCCATGCCCCACGATGCGCTGACTTTTGGCGGAATGCGAAAACCGTGGCGCCGATCGCCATTAAAACAAGGAGGAGCGAAACTACGGGAACTGCAAACGATGAAGAGGTTTCCACCACCACAGGTTCCACCGAAGGTTCCTTGTACTTTAAAAGAAAATTACGCCATTCGATGACCGGGTCATCATAACGCACTATGCCTGCCAACGGGCCTGCGGGGTCGATGGTGGTTGCAGGCAGGGATTTGATGCGATCAGAGAAAAGCTCCCAGTCAACAGCGATGTTTTTCGGGATGTGCTTGATGGGATAGGACAGAATGATGCCCAGTATAGCGGCGTTGTGGTCGATTGGTTTATCACCTTCAAGCACCTGAAGGCCGGAAAGCGAAACGGTCAAAAACGCCGCCCGAGCCGATGCGGGTTTTGTCGCCTCACCGTCAATCTTCAAGGGGTTGCGGCCCATGAAGAACTCTTTTGCGATTTCCTTTAGCCGCTTTTGATCATTCGGGTTGAGTTCTTCTTTGCCTTCCACGTCCAGCTCCACCCATTCCTGGAGATCGCGAATGCGGATAAGCACTTCATGGCGCACCTCGCGCGGCTCCACGTAGAGAAACGACATGAGCGCAGATTTGTGGTGGCGCTTTAGATTTGGATTTTCAAACTTTGTGTACCAGGGGTCATCCCAGTCGAGCTTGATCTGTGCCGGCGCGGTGAGATAACGGAAATCGATAATGGGCACCGCCTTATGATAGGCGATAAAACCAATTGTCACTGTCGGGCGACCCTCTTCGTTCATCGGGGGCACGATTGTGAGGGTTTCAGGTTTGCCGGTGAAGGGATAGTCCAGCTCCACAAAAAGCACCCTTTTATCTTTTGGCGCTTCGGGAACCTTCCGGCGTGTATACGGATTGATGATTCCGGCAAATGGCGAAAACCGGTCTTTTCGAAGCCGCGGCTCGGCGCGCTTTAATTCCACCGGCAGATGTTCACCGTCAGGCCCAATGACTTTCAGCTGATTTGTGGCAAAAGATTTCACCCTTTCTTCAAGGGGCGGCCGGTTGGCTACCGCGTCCGATTTCAATAGGGCATCGGGCACCAACTCCTTAAACTGCGGCAGATTCTGGATATAGATTTCAAGCGCCATGCGGACGCGGTCATCCAGCACCGTGATCTCGGCAATGTTGGGGGCGGTTTCAGCCCCGGTTAGATTGACCCAGTCTGCGCGGACGGCCTGTACTTGGGCAAAAACAAGCGCCAGCGCGGCAAAAACCACGTTCCTCACTGCTCTTGAAAACCCTATGTTGTTAGGTGAGCCGGTTTCATCGCCCGGATTTTGCTTTTGTGATTGGTTCATTTTCATAGAAAAACTGATCAACTGAATAATGCAACAGGTTTGTTCAAGGAAATTTCGGGTAAACGAATGAAAATGCGCGCTGTATGTCTTATAATCTACTTGAGTGTGTTTTGGTTCGCTCAGTTTTTCTCGACCTACGCGAGCGCGGATACAGGCGAGGTCGATCTAGAGCTGGTGCTGGCGGTTGATGCGTCGGGCAGTGTCGATCCTGATGAATTCAACCTGCAGCTCAATGGAATTGCCACGGGCATTTCCGATGAAGGAGTTATCGCCGCCATCAAGCAAGGCCCGAAAGGGCGCATTGCCATAAACCTCATTGTGTGGGCGGAAGCTGGCTATCCGAAACAGACCAGCGGCTGGATGGTGATAGGCTCTGCACAAGACGCCCGCGCAGTTGCCGCCAAAATTGCCGGTTTCCCGCGCAAGGTTTCAGGTGGCACAGGCTTGGGTGACGGGCTTGCGGTGGCCATCCGCTCGTTTGATGAAAACCTATTCAATGCGGAACGCCGGGTTGTCGATGTTTCCGGAGATGGGCGTGAGACCACACCGCGCAATTTTACCGTACAGCTCAACCAGGCGCGGGCCATGGCCTATGCTCGTAGTGTGACAGTCAACGCACTGGCAATTTTAAACGAGGATCGCGAGCTTGATACCTACTATCGCGAGAACCTTCAAACCGGCAGGGGCAGCTTTGTTGTGGCGGTTGCCCGATATGAAGATTTCGCCGAAGCCATGCGCAAAAAGCTTCTGCGGGAAATCACCTATCGGCCCAAAGTTTCAGAAGGCCGCCGGCACGACAAGTTTCGGCACGTGGAATTGGCTTTGCCTGAACTGAACAGTTCCCGCCAGAAATAAGAAGTTTTCTGCCTTAATTCTGCAAGAAAAGACGGCAAACATGGCCGGAACAACTGAAAAGGGAGGGTATTGAGATGAGAATGAAGCCATTGCTGTTGGCCTCTTTGTTGACAACAACAATTCTGGCTTCCGGGTACGCATCCGAGTTCACCTTGATCAAGCCCGCCGAGACGAATGTGGAATATTCTCCTTTTATCAATCAAAGTTTCCCGCAAGAGGTCTATTGGGGTGACACGCACCTGCACACTACTTACTCGCCTGATGCTGGCATGATCGGTAATTTCAAGCTTGGCCCTGAGGAAGCATACAGGTTCGCACGCGGGGAGCAGGTTGAGGCCAATAACGGCATGCAGGTCAAGCTCGTGCGCCCGCTCGACTTTCTCGTTGTTTCCGATCACGCCGAATATCAGGGTCTTATGCCCGTTTTGCGCACAGGTGACCCGGAGCTCTTGAATGATGAAACCGGTAGGCGCTGGTACAACTGGTTCAAGGAGGGCCCGGAGGGGCAGTACAAGGTGTTCCTGGAATTTGCCAAGGACCTGAACGCCAACAAGGGCCGGTTGCCATTTAGTGAAATTGCCCGCTCCACCTGGGATTTCATGACCGAGACTGCCGACAAATATAATCAGCCAGGACATTTCACAGCGTTCAGCGGATACGAATGGACGTCGACGCCGGAAGGAAACAACTTGCACCGCGTCGTCATTTACAAAGATGGTGCTGAAAAGACTGGCCGGATGGTTCCGTTTTCATCGTTTGACAGTGCGGACCCGGAAGATCTCTGGGCGTTCCTTGAAGAGTATGAGGAAAAAACCGGCGGGCGGGTTCTTGCCATTCCTCATAATGGCAATGTTTCCAATGGTTTGATGTTCGATACCAAAACCCTGAAAGGCGAACCCCTTACCAAGGACTATGCGGTGAAACGCTCCCGGTTCAAACCCCTTCATGAAATGACGCAGATGAAAGGGGATAGTGAAACCCACCCGAAGCTTTCGCCTGACGATGAGTTTGCCGACTATGAAACTTGGGACAAGGCGAACCTCACGGGCACAGCTGCAACAACAGATGAAATGCTGCCGGGAAACTATGCCCGCTCGGCCTTGAAGCGCGGTTTGAAACTTGAAGCAAAACTTGGTGTGAACCCTTTCAAGCATGGCTTTGTCGGTTCAACGGATTCCCACACCTCCCTCGCCACAGCCGGTGAGAACAATTATTTTGGCAAGGCTTCGATCATGGAGCCCGGGCCGGAGCGGTGGAAGCACATTCTCATCAAGTCGCAAACAAATGAGAGTTTGACCACATACCCGTCTGAGACTTCTGCCTCCGGGCTGGCGGCGGTGTGGGCGCGCGAAAACACACGCGCAACCCTGTTCGAAGCCATGGAGCGGCGCGAAACCTATGCCACCACCGGTTCGCGCATTCTTGTCCGCGTGTTTGCCGGATGGAACTTTGTGCCAGAAGACATTCACCGGGCAGACTTCGCCGAGTATGGATATTCCAGCGGTGTGCCGATGGGTGGCGATCTCACAAAAGCACCAGATGGCAAGGTTCCGAACTTCCTCATTCGCGCGGTGCGTGATCCAGATGGCGCCAATCTCGACCGTATACAGGTGATCTAGGGCTGGCTGGACGCTGACGGCAAGACTCACGAGAAAGTCTATGACGTGGCGCTTTCAGATAACCGCAAGGCGGGCGCCGGCGGCAAAGTACCAGCGGTTGGAAACACTGTCGATGTGAAGACCGCGACTTACACCAACACTATTGGCGATGCGGGCTTGTTCGCCCATTGGAAAGACCCGCAATTCGATCCTGCACAAAAGGCCTTTTACTATGTCCGCGTCATTGAAATCCCGACACCGCGCTGGACGGCGTTCGATGCCCTGCGGTTCAACATCAAGATGGACGATGACATTGCGATGGTTCAGCAAGAGCGCGCCTATACATCTTCGATCTGGTACACCCCTTAATGGCGCAACCGCCCATTTTGTCATTTCAGGTGCCTGGCGTATAACTGAGCCGGGCTGAACGATCAAAAAGGTCGCTCAAGCCCCGATAAGGGGGTGACCAATGGCAGGGGTTGAAGCAGATTGTTCCAGTTTTCGCGGGTTTAGAATTCTGCACGGGGGTTGGAAAATTTTGACGTGTGGCTGGGAAAGTTCGTGAGCGAGCCCTCCACCAGATTCGGGTGGCCGTTTCTCCTGAAACTCACCTTTCTGGTGTTGATTGTCATTGCTGCCAACATGGCAACTGGCTGGATCACGGATGCTTTGAATTTCAAAATAACCCCGCAAAACGAAGTCATGGTGCACACCACCATATTGGCGGCAGCCGGGGCCTATGCATTGCTCCTTGCCGTTCCTTTCGTGCCGGGCGTGGAAATTGCCTTTGCGCTTATCGGCATGTTCGGGCCTCCGGTTGTGTTGCTTGTCTATGGCTGCACTCTTGTAGGGCTTTCAATCAGCTTTTTTGTTGGCCGCATGCTGTCGGTGAGGCGGCTCACAAAGCTCGTTGAAGATCTTGGCCTGAGCAGACTTGGGGAATTACTGCGCACACTGCAGCCCATGAGCAGGCACGAACGGGTTGCCTTTCTGGTTGAAAAAGCGCCCAACCGGTTTGTGCCATTTTTGCTGAAACACAGGTACATTGCGCTTGCGGTTGCGCTTAATCTGCCGGGTAATTTTCTCATTGGCGGTGGCGGCGGCATTGCGTTGGTAGCAGGGCTCAGCAGGCTCTACTCCACTGGTGGTTTCCTCGCCACCGTAGCCATTGCCGCCTCACCCATTCCCATTGCCGTCTTGTTGTTTGGCAAGCCCGTTTTATGACGCCACTTCCTTAGGCTGGTCCAAAATAGTTTCATGGGTTAGGTTTTCCCAGGAGCGAAAGCATGCAACGCTGTCTTGCTACCATTATGGCCGCAGATGTTGTTGGTTACAGCCGCCTTATGGCTGAAGCCGAAGAGGCCACATGTGCGCAGCTTGAAAAGTGCCAGAGCCTGATTTCAGAAACTGTGAATGCCGGTGGCGGACGGGTTTTCAGCCGTGCCGGCGATGCCGCTTTTGCAGAGTTTGAGAGCCCTATCAATGCCGTGCGCTCAGCAGTTACCATTCGCGAGGAATTGGCCGGACTGGAGTCCGATAAGAATGGCGAGTTGCAGCTGCGCTTCGGCTTGCACCTGGCCGATGTCGTGGTGTCAGGCGACGACCTACTCGGTGACGGTGTGAACATCACTGCGCGTATCCAGCAAAATGCCGATCCGGACGCAATCTGTGTAAGCCATTCACTGTTTGAGCAGATTAAACGTCATTCCCCGTTCGCGTTTGAGGATTTGGGTGAGCATCAGTTCAAGAATCTTCCCGAAGCAGTGCGAGTGTACCGCCTTAAAGGTCACCTGCCTAACCACCGCCTGCAATCGGCGCCCACCCAGCGATTGACCGCACAAAGAGAGGCCATTGAACCCAATACCGTAGCGGTTTTGCCTTTTGTTTCGGCGGCGCGCGATGGCGACGACCGCTATTTGGCAGAAGGCCTGACGGAAGAGATTATCTTCGAGCTTGCCCGGTTCCAAAAGCTGCGTGTGACGTCACGAAGCGCTTCATTCATCTACGTTGACAAAATTGTCGATCCGACTGAAGTAGCAGGCGAACTCGGTGTCAATTACACCCTTGCAGGCCAGGTGCGCCGTCTTGGGAAAAAGGTGCGACTGTCACTTGAACTGACAAATGGCCAAACAGGTATTGCTGTGTGGTCGGACCGCATGACCTGTGAGTTTGATGATCTGTTCGAACTCATGGACGAAGTAACCACTCATGTAGCTGCAACAATTCTGGGACGTGTCGAGGCAGACGCGATCGAGACCGCCCGCAAGAAGCCACCGGAAAATATGACCGCCTACGACTTGTTGTTGCGCGGGCTTGATCACCATCGCGTTGCCGGGGTTACCAATGAAAATGCCCGCCAGGCCGTTGACTGGTTCGACAGGTCAATCGAAGCTGATCCTACCTATGGGCCCGCATATGCCTGGCGCATATGTGCTGCATCGTGGTTGCCGGAGTTCGATCTTGAGGTTGATCGCCGCTTTATCGACAGAGCGCTGGAACTGGATCCGAACGATCCTGAAACCCAGCGCATTATGGGCACGGTTCAGATGATTTCCGGTGATTTTGAAGCATCGCGCTATCACCATGAACGGGCGATGGAGCGTAGCCCCTGCGATGCATATATCATGGCCCGTTCGGCAGCCTTTTATACTTTCAATGGCGAACCGGAGGTGGCGCTGGACATTTTGGAAAAGGCGATAAGGCTCGACCCGCTCTTGCCGGTTTGGTGCATTGAAGAGCGCGGCATCGCCCTTTTTGGCAAGGGCGATTTGGAAGAAGCTCTGGTGGCGCTCAACGAATTGCCGTTTCAGACTTACCGCTCACGCCTTTATCAATGCGCAACGCTTGTTGAACTGGGCCGTACTGCTGAAGCCAAGGTGGCAATGCAGCAGGCGCTTGCTATAAACAGCGAACTGACCGCCATGGGATTCATGCGCAAAGAATGCTGGCGCGATCTCAGCCGCCGCAACCGCATTAAATCATCACTAGTGAAAATGGGTTTGCCCCGGAAATAAATCGTCGGGAACCTCACCCTTTTTCGGCTTTGATTTTCTCCCAGACAGGGCGGAAATCATAGGTTGGGTAGAACTCGGTATCGAACGCGCCCCAGGCGCTTTGTTCGATTGCCAGGTTAACATCGCGCAATTTGCCCGCAGGCACGCTCAAGGTCACCACCTGGCCGATGCCCATCATCACATACCAGGAGACAACTTCTGTTCCCTCCGGCGGAAATTTCTTCCAGAACCCTGCGGCGTCAAGCTTGGCGTTGATTTCGCCAAGGTTTTTATCCTTTTGGTGCTTTAGATGGATGGTGAGCAAAATGTTGCCGGATGATTCAACCATGCGCCTCTCCCATGTCTCGTTGTCCGGGAATGGTAGATCAGAACGCGGTTAATTCAAATGCATTGCATCCAAGAGATGTGTGGCGCTTCATGCAGCCGTTGCGTAACTTACCACTTCAAACTCAATGCCGTCATTGTCGCGGAAATAGAACCGCCGGCCGGGTTCATAATCACCATGGTTCCCCGGTTTAAAACCGGCAGCCACGACCCGGGCCTCGGTGGCATCCAAGTCATCCACCACAACACCGATATGGTTCAGCCCGCCAGTGGTTGAATAACTGCTGGGCCCCGTATTTGATTGTTTGGCGGGGGAGTAAATCGCCAGATAGTCATCATCTGTTCCCACATGTATGGACATGCCGCCATCAATCGCCGGGCCTTGCCAGCGTATCTTCCAGTCAAACAGTTCGCATAGCCAGCGGGCGGTTTTTTCCGGATCACTGACGGTCACGTTTACATGTTCAAGAGCTGCGCCTGTCATCTCACTCTCCTTTGGTTCAACACATGAAAGGGTTTCCATTGTTGACATGGTAATTCCTCAAGTTAACTTGAGGTCAAGGGATTTTTTTGAAACGAGATTTGAGAGGAATACTCGATGCATGCACGTGATCTTCTGCCCATCGGGGAATTATCGAGACGCACTGGCATCGCCATCTCGGCGATCCGTTATTACGAAACGCTTGGATTGATTTCGCCTGAGCGCAATTCCGGCGGGCAGCGCCGTTTCCTGCGCTCTGATATTCGCAGACTGTCCTACATTCTGATTGCCCGTGAGTTTGGATTTAATCTCAAGGAAATCCGCGCCCAAATGGACGCCTTGCCTGATGGGCGCACACCCACCAAGAAAGATTGGACCCGCATCAGCGGCGGTTTCAGAAAGGCTTTGGATCAGCGCATTGCGCGGCTCAACCGGCTCCGCGATTTGCTTGACGGGTGTATCGGATGCGGGTGCCTGTCTTTGCGCAATTGCGCGCTTTACAACCCGGACGACAGGGCGCGCAGGTTCGGCGCCGGCCCGCGCTATGTTCTGGGCGACAAGCCGGCAGCGCAACCGATTGATTCTTAAATAAAAATTCCTGAGGCAGGCATCAGTGCAGGGTAAGCAGTGTGATTACACCAACGGCAATCAGGCTGAGCGCCCATACCATGTCCAGATTGAACCAGCTTTTGGAGAGGAACTTCAATCCAAACCAGTAGTAAACCCCGGCAGCGAGCAACCCGCCCGAAAGCAGCATCGCCAGCGTATGAGCTACAGCAACGATAACGGCAACACCAGCATTCCGCGCCATCAGGTCCACTGCCGCCGCGTGCCCGGCGTCCGTATCTACCGTGCGGCAGATGCCGAGATAGATCGGCACCAGCATCAGGCCTGCTCCGTGGGCCACTGCTGCTAGGAAGGACCATAGCGCAAGCCGCGACGGTGGCACGCGGGCAAGAAATCTCGGATGACGGCGGTTAAACAGCAGATAAACACCGAGCCCGATTACCAGGCATGCCGCACCGATTTGAATCTCCCGTTGCCATTCGGCCAGGAAAAGAAGCGCCGTGAAAGGGAAAAGGATTGCCGCCATCGCAATAGAATGCCCAACGGCGAGCGCCAGCAGCGCTTTGTAAAGGCTCCCGGGCGCTCGGTCCATCAATGCGGCAGAAACGGCGAGGGGCCACCCCATTCCCGGATTGACGCCATGGTAGACACCCGAAGCGACAACGGCCCACCAGAGGGCCGTTGCCGTGTCTATTCCGTCCACGCGTCAGACGGAGGGGTAGCAGAAACTGTCGGTCGAGCAGTCGCCGCCTTCAAGGCGGATTTGGTGAGTGCGGTACCCGTCGGGGAACTCGACCCAGAAATCCTCCGCCAGGGTCAAGCCGCCATTTTCGCCTGCCTCGGCCATGACCATCGCTGCGCCCCTGTCGCCGGGATAGAACTGATCATCCCAGGTTGAGTAGAGCGAGTTCGTCCAGTAAACGCGTTTACCGTCCCGGCTGATTTCCACCATCTGCGGGCCATAACCGAAATCATTCCCGTTGGGGTGCTTGGTTTTCTTGACGATGCCGCCGACTTCAACCTTGCCGGAAAGCTTCGGGTTCATCGGATCGGAGACGTCATACTGGTGCATTTCCCCTGTGCCCCAACAGGACACATAGAGGAACCGGTCATCCAGACTTAGGTCAATATCCGTAACCAACGGCGGCACTGCACTAAATCCTTTGAGCATTTCCGGCAAATCGTCAGGATCAGCCGGCTGCGGGTCAATAGTGATTGTCTTCTTGGCTTCAAAAGTGCCGTCATCCTTGCGCCACCAGGTAAAGATAGCGCCTTGCAGATTGGTTGTGTCGACAACGACACCGCAGAAACCATGGTCCTTCGCCGGATCGTGGGCGGGCCGGATTTCCAGCGCCATCTGGTGGTTTTCGCCCAAATCGACGGTTTGGACGTTGCGGCGTTCGCGCAGGTTCCAGAAATGGATTTTGTGCCCGTACTTGTTCGACAGCAAGTCTTCCGGCACCAGGCCGTTCTCAAACTGCGGCGGCAGAGCCCATTCAGAGCTGATCATGTAGTCGCGGGGAAGGTTCCACCAGAAATCGTAGTGCTTTTCCTGTTCACCACGGTCCATCTCATAACGGCCCAGAATGTCAAAAGTCTCGCAATCCATGATGAAGATGCCTGGAGGGCCGTCAGTGCCGTCTTCACCACCGCCGCCAAGGGTAGATACATAGATGCCTTCAGGGCCGCAATGGATTGTGTGAGGGCGGGAGTATCCGGTCTTGGCGAAGACTTCCTCCGGCTCAATAATCTTATGGATTTTGGCCTTGAGGGGCTCTTTGACGTCGATAACGTAAATCCGCGATGATCGGATACCGGGGATAATCAGGTAGCGCCGCTCCAGAAAGGCGTGGCCGGTCAAAGGCGAAAGCGCTGACGAACAGGCGTTCCAGCCGAAATGGTGAAACTCATCGCCTTTGTTCGGCATGATGACCTGATGCACGATTTTTCCGTATTTGTCAGATTTTGGATCAACGTCAATAATCGCCATACCATCTGGTTGGGAGCCATCCGGGCTCAGCATCAAAGTGAAAGCGAGTGTTTCTGCCGGCGCCTCCATGGCGATCTGAGGGGTGGCATAAAACGTTGGGTCTGGCCTTACATTCATTCTCGGTTCCTCCCAGTGGTTTTTAAGTTTTTTGGGTATTGTTTCTCTAGGATATACTTGTGAAACAGATATGTCGAACAAGCGCCGGGCATATCTGTTTCATCAGCCGGAAACTCAACTGTTCTCTGAGTTGTTGCGATTTGCAGCAATACTTGCAGCAGCTGCAGCTGCGCCGTTTACATTCTTAATCCGAAACCGGAAACGTGTTGTTATTTCGCGGTTGTCGGGTCGATCATTTTGGAAATCTCAGTGACTTTGGTGGCCGGAAATCCGCTGAGTTCAGAGTGTTTTTGGATGATGTCTTCGTTCTCTGCGAGATAGACACAGAACGTCTTGTTATCCGCCACGAAACTTTCCACCCACTGGATTTGCGCGCCAAGTTTTTCCAGTGCTTCATTGGATTTGGCGGCTGCTCCGCTCAATTGTTCCTTGTCCAGTGTGCCCACTTCAGGAATGTCACGTTCGATTATGAATTTGCGCAAAGCCATAGTGTTCCCCCTGTTAGTACTGTTGTCTTGCTGGTTCTTTTCCAGCAAACAATAGCATAAGGAGGCTTTTTGCGCGCGCAAGTAAAGTTATGATGTCGTCAATGCTTCGGAAGAAGTGACTTATACCGCAAAGTCAACAACCGTTTGCCCGGTTCCGGAACTACCAAAATAGGGTGTCAACACTTCCGCCGAACCGCCATAACCTGTCCAGCCCAGCGCACCAAACAACATGGCGGTATCAATCATACCGCACTCGCCAACGCACTTGCTTGCATAGTCGGGGAGCATTTCAAGAAAATCACCCCATTCGCCACCTTCCCAAAGCTCCATGACGCGCAAATCCATCTGCCGGTTGAATTCGCCGTTCACCTTGTTCAGGTACTCATGAGAGACCGCATTGTCTGCAAAGGCGTGAGAAAGCGAGCCGGAGGCATAAACCGCCGCCTTGCGCCCGGATTCTTCTATCGCGGCGGCGATCGCCTCGCCCATCTGCTGGCCTTCTTCAATGGAAGCGAATTGATTTGCCGCAATGGGCAGCACCCGGGCAAACGCTCCTTCATTAATGAAGTACATGGGCAGCAAGGTGCCATACTCAACACCCATATTTTCATTGTCATGGGCGATGCCACGCATACCGGCTTTCTTGATATTATCGACAATCAGCTGGCCAAGTTCCGGGTCGCCATCATAGCTATAGGCCAGGTCATAAAGCATGTGGGGCAGTTCGTGACTGGTGAACGTTCCCTCGTGGCGGGCCTTGGCGTTCAGATGAAAGCCCTGATTGACAATCCAATGAGTGTCGAAAATGACAAATGTTTCAACGCCGCGTTCCCTTGCGCGCTGCCCCAGCTCGCGAAGGCCGGCGATGGCCTTGTCGCGAATACCATGGAACTCTTTCATTGTGTGCGACATCCAGATTGACGGCACATGGGTGATTTTCGCTGCCTGCACAATTTGTCCCATGTCGAACCTCCCTAGATTAAGGTCATCCTAGCCGCTTGCGCCCAGTTGGGGAATATGGTGGGCGCCGGTGGCAAAGCCGATATGCTTTTGTTCCA
>JBPCVY010000034.1:0-4462 GCA_051010055.1 Hyphomicrobiales bacterium
AATTTGGAGCCACTGGGAGTTTAGACAGAACTGAATATGAAGGTTTAAGGAATTTCCAGTAGACCTGCTACCGGCAAAGACAAGTTCTAGGCGATTTATGATAGTTAGGCCAACGTGTTGTCACCGCGGTCAAGGGGCAAAAACCAAGTGAGTACGTTCGATCTGGCGGTGAACAGTCTACAGGCGCACGAGCCTGTTCAAGACATTGCTGCGCGCTTTCGCCGGCGTAGCTTTCAGCACTTCGCCATATTCCGCCAGCAGATCAACTTTTACTATTTTTGGGAAAAACGCTGGTTTTTCATCGCCATGCTGGTTGGCCTGGTGCTGCTGCAATTGCCGCTGCCTGAGGGGCTCAGCCGCGAGGGAGCCATCGTGCTCACCATGTCTATCGTCGCCACCATCTTGTTCATTACCGAGCCGGTGCCTCTTCCCACCGTGGCGCTGTTGATCATTGTAGGGCAGGTTTTGCTTCTTGGTCTCGATTCGACAAAAGTCGCCAAGACCCTAATGACCGATTCGGTGTTTTTCATCATGGGATCGCTGATGCTGGCGGTTGCGGTGGTGAAACAACAACTGGACAAGCGCATCGCCTGGCTCATTGTGCGCATGACCGGCACCCGGACGGTCAATATCTGTTTCGGCATTACGCTGGTATCAGGCCTGTTGGCGTCCTTTGTCGGCGAGCACACGGTTGCGGCCATGATGCTGCCTGTCGGCATCACTCTTATTTCACTTACTTCAGAAGACCCCAAACGGGTTCGCAATCTCGCTGCAGTGTTACTGTTTTCGATTTCCTACGGCTGTTCGGTGGCTGGCATCGGTACGCCATCTGGCGGTGCCCGTAACGCCATTATGATCGGTTACTGGAAGGAGTTTTTCTACGATCCCACCAATCCGGAAACCCGGCAATTCCTCGTCGACTATGTTACCTGGATGGCATACGCCTACCCTCTGTTCCTCTTGCAATTGCCATTTGTGGTGCTCATTCTCTTCACCGCATTCAAGCCTGAGTACAAATATCTCAACCGGGCGGTTGCCAAATTGCGGACGCAAGTTGAAAACCAGGGGCCCCTGCGGCCGGCAGACTGGATGGCCATCCTCATATTCCTCCTTGTTCTGGTTGGCTGGATTTTCTTCTCACAAGAAATCGGCATGGGAACCATCGCCCTTCTCGGCGCGGCTGGTTTCCTTATCGCCGGACTGGTGCGTTGGGAAGATATCAATGCCGGCGTGAATTGGGGGGTTGTGTTGCTTTATGCTGCTGCCATTTCACTCGGTGTTGAGATGAAAGTCACCGGCGGGGCCGAATGGGTGGCGCAATCATTTATCGATATGCTTGGCTGGATTGGAGCTGATCACGGCCTTGGCCTGTGGGCGGCAATTTCCCTGCTCACAACCGGCGTCACCAACACCATGTCGAACGGTGCTGCGGTGGCGGTGCTTGGGCCTATCGTTTTGAAAATGGCAACCGTTGCTGGCGAAAATCCGATTATCCTCGGCTTTGTGACCGCTGTCTCTTCCGCCTTTGCCTATCTTACTGTAGTAGGCACACCCGCTTGCACGATCGTTTACGCTTCGGGATACCTGAAAGCCACGGATTTCCTAAAGGTCGGCTGGCGCATGGTAATTATGTCGACCATAATATTGCTCATAGCAGCTGCATTCTACTGGCCGCTTCTCGGCGCGTGACGGTGATTGGCCCATGTTCTTTTCAAAGCACTCAAGATCCACAATATCGAAAATCGAGCGCGAAGCCCGCGAAGAACTTGACGCAATCCGCAACGAGCGCCGCAAGCGGTTCCGCATTCTGGCGTGTATTGACGGCTCAGAGGAATCATACGACACGGTACGCTTTGCTGCCCGGTTGGGCAAAGGCAAACAGGTCGACATCATTCTTCTTTATGTGCGCCTGGTTGATCAGGGCCTCAGGTCCGGCGGCCTGCAGGTGAGGGTTGCGCGCGAGAACATGCTCGACTGGGGCCTCGACCTTCCCGGCATAAAGTTTCTCAAGCGCGGCCTCGAGGTTTTGAAGGAAGAAGGGGTCGATACGGATTCCTGGATTCAGGAGGCTTCTCACCGGGACACCTGGAATGATCCCCTTGGCGACAACAAAGTTGAGTACCGCGACAAGGACGGAAAGTCGGTTGTCCTAAAGCTGAGAACCGTACCGGATGTGGCGAGCGGTATTCTCGAGCAGTATGAGCTAGGCCCCTATAATCTGATGATCCTGGGCGAGCCTTCAAAGTGGCGCAACGAGTTTTTCGCCCTGTTCAACATTGGCGTTGTGCAAAAAGTGCTCATGCTGGCACCATGTTCAGTTCTGGTGACGCGGAAAAGCTATCACCGCGAAGCCATGGCCATTTGCACCGACGGCACTGCCCAGTCCACAGACGCCATGAAGCGCGCCGCCGTGCTTGCCCATCACGCAAAAATGCCCATTAAAATTCTGTGTGTTTCCCCCCATATGCGCGGGCGGAAAATCGCAGAAGAGCATCTGGCAAATGCCAAGGCGATTTTAAAGGAAATGAAAATTCCCGTTGCCGAAACCAAGGCGCTTGTCGGCGAACCGGCCCAGCGCATTATCAGGCAAAGCAACAGGGTGGCGATTACGGTGGTAAGCAACAAGCGCACAAAGAGACTGCAAAGAATGCTCCACCGCTCGGTTGTCTACACCGTCATACGTGGCGCCAAAAGCGCCGTTTTGAATGTGCGCTAGAGCTTAGAACCGCGCTGGGCTGAGCGCATTGTGAAACCAGCAAATGAGATTTTCCATGGAATAAACCGGCAAGCCGGTTGCGTCCTGGATGTCTGCTGCGTAAGGCACCATGTTGGTGCACTCCAGAACCAGCGCGCCGATATCCGGGTTTGCTGAAACCAGTTCCTGGGCCGCCTCAACATTGTCGGCCCTGGCTGCCTCCACATCCAGCTCAAGTTCATTATCCAGAATAACCCGCGAAAATTCCCGCTTGCCCTCGGTAGTGCCGATGGGTGTTCCAGCTGGCACGTTTGCCTTCTTGAGATGCTCTTTGGAAAGGGTGGAGGCGCAGATGGTCAGGATGCCGGTACGTTTTCCAGGCGCCAGCATTGCGTTCACCATCTCAACCTGCATCAGCGATGAAGTCAGGACAGGTACCTTGACGGCCTCGGCAATCTCGTCCTGAAAAAGCGATAAAAATCCGCAATTGGTTGTGATGCCATCAGCACCGTTGCTGACAAGCTCACGGGCGCCGTTGATGAATGCATCAAGCAGGCCCTCTGCACGGTTGCGCACCACTCGGTCCGGGCTTGCCTCGCGCACCACCTTATAAAGCACTGGAAAGGGCCAGGTTTCCGCATTTCCGATGTCGCCCGGGATGCGGGGGAAACGGGCATCCAGCATAAGAATGCCAACCGATGCGCCATAGATGGCCTTGCCGCCCTTTACCTTCATACCCGAACCTCATCGACAAATGTCGGTGTGGTGAAGTCACCATCGAGAAACAGCTTTGCGTAGCATTCCTTCAGGGCATGGGCAATCTCATCACCGCGCCGCTCAATGTGTGTTTCCATCAACACCACCGCCCGCGGAACATCCCGGGACTGGATAGCATCAAGAATTTCTCGGTGCTCATTCTGGGTGCGCGGGCGGCGCGCTTGCATATCAACCCAGCGGAAAAACCGGATGCGCGCATTGATGTTTTTAAGTGTGCGGACAAGTTCTTCGTTTTCCGTCAGCTTTGCAATTGCCTCATGAAAATGCTCATCGAACGCCACCATATCTTCAAGTGGCCAACTGGTTTCATCGCTCGTGCGCGCCAGAAATGATTCTATTTCGGCAAGTTCATCATCACTTGCCTTTTCCGCGGCAAGGCGCACCGCATAGGTCTCAAGGGCAGTTCGCATTTGATAGAGGTTCTGCACTTCGCGAACGCTCAGCTTTCTGCAAATGAAACCCTTGCCGCGCTCGAACCCGATAAAACCTTCAGCAACCAGCCGGTTCAGCGCCTCGCGCAGGGGCGTGCGGCTTGCCCCAAGCGCCTTTGACAACTCCACCTCGTTAATTCGCTCACCGGGCCGCAAGCGGAAATCAACCGTCATCTCTTTGAGGGATTGATAGAGTTCCTCTACCCGGCCTTTGTTCATTTTCACATGAACTTTCTGCTGTTGGTTAAGTCTTGACTCCTTGTATAGAGCCATTATTCTATAGTGTATACAGTAAAAAATACAATATTGTTAAATAACAAAGGCTGAACGCGTCCATGACCGCACAAACCCTAACCAACACCCTCACAGGTGCCGAGGCTATGGTGCGTATGCTCCAGGCCTACGATGTGAAGCACATTTTCGGCCTTTGCGGCGATACCACATTGCCCTTCTATGATGCACTGGCGCGGTTCGACCATGACATCACCCATTTGCTCACGCGAGATGAGCGCCATGCCGCCTACATGGCAGACGCCTATGCGCGGGTAACCGGCAAACC
>JBPCVY010000035.1:0-12712 GCA_051010055.1 Hyphomicrobiales bacterium
CTATTCGCTCATTGGGCAGCTTGCCACCGGATCGGAAAAGCCTGTGAACGTGCGCGCAGCAACCCTCGGCCTCAGCGGCATTGTTGATTCCCTCTGGCAGGAATTCCTTACCGCACCAGAAGAATTCGACCGCACAGAAGCAGTTGAGACTTGCCGCCACTATTTGCAAAACCTGTTGCCAGGATTTTCAACAACCCAGCCCGTCCCGCCGCAAGTTGCTGCCGCACCCGAAGATGACGGATTACCACGCACACTGCCCGCATGGACTTACTGTTCCCAGGAGCACTTCGATAGGGAAATAAAGCAGATTTTCAAACCGGCATGGCAGCTGGTTTGCCATATCAACGATGTTCCAAATCCGGGCGATTATTTCACATTCACCGGCCTTGGCGAGCGCGCATTCGTGTTGCATGGTGAAGACGGCGCCTTGCGCGCATTTCACAATGTGTGCCCGCACCGCGCTCATGCGGTGGTACAGGGTGAAACCGGAAACTGCCCCGGGCTTATCCGGTGCCCTTACCATTCCTGGGGCTTTTCCCATGCCGGAGAGCTGAAAGCGATTGCCGCTGCAAAAACCTTCCCCCCATTTGATAATGGCAAGTTCGGCCTGCGCCCGCTCGAAATGGAAATATTCATGGGGCTCATATTCATCCGCTTTGTTTCCGGGGGCCCGAGCGTTGCAGAACGCTATGCGCCTTATGTGCAAGAGATTGGCGCCCACAAACTCAAAGAGCGCATCCCTATCACGCCGATGCATGATAAGGTTTTGAACGCCGACTGGAAGAATGTGTGGGACAATTACCTGGAAGACTACCACTTCCCGACAGGGCATCCGGGCCTGTTCGGTCTCATGACGCCGGACTATGCCCGCGAACCAGATGACGCCACCCGCACTATCCGCCTCTCCCATGAGATGCGCGATGAGCCAAGGGGCAGCTGGTCGGTCACCAACTATGGCAAGCTGCTGCCTGATTTAAAGCATCTGCCGAAAGAGTTGCGACGCCGTTGGAGCTATTTCTTTATGTATCCGGCGGTCTCGCTCGACGTTTATCCCGATGTGATGGATTTCTTCCATGTGGTTCCCATTGAGCCCGGCAAATGCCGGCTGCGTGTTGGCACCTACGGCATGGCGCACGCCAGCCGAGAGCTTGAGGCATCGCGCTATCTGGCTGGGCGTATCGGCTGGCAAGTTCATAATGAAGATGTGGAACTCATCGAATCCGTGCAAGGCGGATTGGCATCAAGCGCATATGACACCGGCCTGTTGGGTGAAAAGGAAATTGCCACTTATGCCTTCCAGCGCTGGGCCGCAAGCGATCTGCCCGCAGACCACTCCCGTTCCGGTTCCTAAAAAACCATCTCGACAGTCCTTCCCTGTGCCCGATAATCTGCGCTGCTGGAACAACAGGGAGCGGTTAACATGATGCTGGAGCTGGGGGCCGGGCAGGCTCTTTTTTATGAGTATGATGCACCTGGAGCGGGCAAGCCGGTGTTTGTTTTCGTCAACGCACTGACCGGCAGCACCGCTGCCTGGCAGGCTGATGTCGGCCCCGCTCTGCGCGCTGAAGGCTATGGCACACTTTGTTATAATTTCAGGGGTCAGGCAGAAAGCCAGTTTGCAGCAAGCGATGTCTTGGATGAGAACACAATCGTCAGCGATTTAATGGTAATTGTCGCCCACGTGGCGCCGCCGAAACCAATCTATGTTGGCCTTTCAATTGGCGGGCTGTTTGCCGCGCGGGCGATACTCAAAGGCGCACCAGCGCATGGCCTTGTGCTCATCAACACCTTGCGCAAGCCAGGCACAGCGCTGGCATGGATAAATGAAGCGGTAACCCGGGCCGCAGCACTTGGCGGAGCTGCGCTGATAATGGACATGAACCTGCCCATGCTTGTTGGCCCGGCCTTTCTGGAAAAAATGCGTCCCAACTGCCTGACCGATGCACTTTATGTACCGCCGGGTGAAGGCGAAGGGGCCATGCAGTTGCTCGCCCATTCCCGTTCTGCTGACTGGGATGTTCCTTATGAAGAATTGAACCTTCCAACCCTTGTTCTCACCGGCCGCCGCGACAGGGTGTTTTACAATGAGGATGATGTTGCCGAACTGAAGGCACGGTTGCCGAATGCGTCTGAGAAAGTGTTTGCGAACTACGGCCACTTACTGCCCATGGAGGCAGGGTCCGAAACAGCAAGTGCGTTGTCTGAATTTGCGGGAACCCTTGCATGAGTTCGAATTACTCAGTCCCTGCCGCAATTGCCTACCTGATGGTCTTCATCGGCGTTCTGGGCCACGCCTCTTCGGAGTTTTTCACAGTGCTTTCCGGAGTTCAGGGTGCAGAAGTTTCTGTCTGGCGCTATGTGATTGGTGCTGCAGGTTTGCTTATCGCTGCAATCATTTTCTCAGGCTTTGACAAGCTTGCCGCTCCTTTGCGCGAAAGTGCGTTGAAAGTGGTTCTTCTATCCTTATTCGGGGTATCGCTTCCCTATCTGGCTTTCCACTGGGCGCTGGATTATGCCTCCATTGTGCAGGTTGGCACACTGGTCACAACAATTCCCATATTTGTCGGCCTGTGTAATCTGCTCATCAACAAGCAACCCTTTTCGGCGCCAAAAATTGTTACCGGCGCAGCTGCAGTTGCAGGTGTCGTGTTGCTGATTACAGATGGTTATCTGGCGCAGCTTGCAGGAAGTTCCAATTCTTTGTTTGGTGTTATGCTGGCGATTGCATGTGCCTTTGGCGGCTCGGCCTATGCGGTGCTGGCCAAGCCTTACATCACCAGGCACGGCGCCCTTGCCTTCACCTCTGTTTCCATGAGCATCGGCGCTGTCGGCCTGTGGGTGATTGTCGGGTTGTTTTGGGACATCTGGGTAAATCCGACAGAGCTCTTTGAAAAACCGCCCGTTGCAGCATGGTCATTGCTCGTGCTTGGCATCTGGAACACGACAATCACCCAAATACTATGGTTTGGCGGGCTTGCCGCCGTTCCCGACATTACCCGCGGCAGCTATTTGTTTTTCCTGAAACCTGTGATTACGGCTGGTCTGGCGCTCATTGTTCTATCGCAGCCCATCAGCCTGATGCAGACTTTGGCCATCCTCATAATTTGCGGTGCGGTAATTGTGGAGCTTGCCTGGCCAAAGATTTCGCGGGCCTGGACGGTACGCGCCTGAGAAAGCTATTTGTGTTTTTGCAGGAATGCGTCAATCGCCTGCCACAAAGGCAGCGTCAGCGGGTCAACGTGCCCGCCGCCGGAAACTTGATAGAACTCTTTTTCGGTTGGAATTTTTTCATGAACCTCTTTGCCCATGTAAAAGGGCACAACCAGATCGCGATCCCCGTGGAACACGAACGCCGGCGATTGCAAGTGCTCGATATAGTCAATGGAGTTGAATTGGTCCTTCATCAAGGTTCCAACCGGCAAGAACCAATACCGGGTGCGCGCAACGTTGGCCGCTGAAGTAAAAGGGGCTTCCAACACAATCGCCGCTGGAACGCTCTTTGCCGCAAGTTGCAGTGCAACGCCTGAGCCGAGGGATTCGCCCCAATAAACGAGATGCTCATGCTCAAAGCCTTGTTCTTCCAAAAAGGCCAGCGCAGCATCAGCATCGCGCATCAGCCCTTCCTCTGTCGGGTTGCCGCTGCTGCCACCGAACCCGCGGTAGCTCAGCATGAAATATCCATAACCGGTGTCGGAAAAAAGTTGCGCGCGCTCCCAGCGGTTCTGGATAGCCTCCGCATTACCGTGAAAGTATAAAATGACCGGCATGCCCGGCTTCGACGGATGCGCAAACCAGCCGTGGACGGTTTCACCATCGGCCGTTTTGAGCTGAATGTCTTCGGCGCCCTTGAGATTGTACAAAGATGGCGCCTGCCATTCGGTATTGGGAAAATACTGCAGCTTGCGCTGAAAGAAGAACATGAACCCGCATACGCAGATATAAATCAGCGCAATCCAAAGAATAGATTTTGCGAGTGAGCCCAATTCAGCTCCGTGTCCTTACAAACGCGGGAGCAAACGCTCCTACGCCACCATGAATACGGCAAGAATCGCGTAGAGAATCAATAGCACCGTAGAGGCGAGGAAGGACGATTTCGCCTTCACTTCCACGGCGAGAAAAACAAATCCAGCAAACATACCGATAAGGCTAACCGGGAGATTGACCAGCGCGCCAGAGTTGGAAAAAGCATTGATTACCAAGCATACGAGAACGAAAAAACATGCAAGAACGGTCGCTATACCAAACGAAACAAAACCTTCATAGGTTTCATTGTGCGCTTCCATGTCCTGTGATTGTGCTGCAGAGTTTTCAGCCATAACTTCCCCTCGTCGCCGTAGCGTTTGTCATTTGGCATCACACTTAGAGGAAACCGGAAAGTTCGGCAACCATTGGGCCGTAGTGAACAGGCCGCCTGCGGCAATTCGCGCGAGCGGTTACCAATAACGCGTTAAGGCCGATAGGCGGTGATTTCGCCGCTGCAACCGTCAGGCGCTGTCCAATTGCCTTTGGCCGTGCCGCCATTGATTTGCATTTTGAAACTAAGCGCAGATTGGCTGTAATTAGGCGTATTTTCCGGATCCAGAGCATCTGCGGAGGTAACAAAACCCGATACCACCCCTTGGGTATTTATGCGCCCGGTCACCCGGTGCCAGGTTGGACCGATTTGCGCCCATCCGTAGAACCGGCTCTGGCGCACGGACCCCTGGATCGCCGCATCTGCATAGGCCGAGCATTCTATGCTTTCGGTTTCCTCATGAACCAGGCCTATCCAGTGACCATCACTTGCGTGCGCCGGTGCGACCGCAATCACCACACAGCTCATACCCGCCAATGCGATTGTTACTAAATTCTTGCGGAACCCAAGCGCCATTTCCAAAATTCCAAAAGTCACAAAATCAATTATTGCCCGCGCATTAAACAAGCGTTCGCGCTCAAAAGGCAAGGGCCTCAATACCGTCCGTCAACACCGGGCCATCCATTAAGAACCAGGAACGGGCAGGCCTGCAGCTTGCAATGCTTCGCGCTGGCGCTTTGTTACCTCATCCAACGAGTAATTCTCAATGGCTTCATTGAAAAGCCTGTAAAAATTCATCTTGGCGTTGAGCCTTATGAACACGCCTCCAAGGCCGATGGCCGCGCGGTCCATGAACACAAACTCCCGCGGCACCTGTACAGGGCCCTTTTCCTTGAGTTCCTTATGCACAGTAAATGCCTCCCGGCGGCCGTAGTGGCCAGGCTTCACACCATCGGCAATTACCCGCACCCTGTCATCCAAGAGCGGCCCATAAATGAACTTGGCCCAAATATTGACGACATCGATAAGCTCGTTCGTGAGCCCCCTAAAACCCCAGGTTTCATAGGCATGCACCATCAGATCGCGATCATCATGAAGAAGACCGTTATAGAGATCCATCACGCCGCCTACGAACCTATTCGGGAAAATACGGATGCAGCCATAATCCAACAGGTTAAGGCCGATGGGACTACTCTTGTCGTCTACTTGCGCTGTGTAATTGCCTAGATGAGGGTCACCATGAATGACGCCATACTGGCAAAATGGAATCCACCAGGCTTTGAACATGGTACGGGCAAGAAGATTGCGCTCTTCCAGGGAATGATCACAGAAGTTCATTGTCGGCTCACCATCGAGCCAGCTCATGGTCAAAAGCCGTTTGGTGGATAGGTCATCAAGAATTTGGGGCACCGCGACATTATCTTCCACAGACAGCATTTGCTTATAAAGTTTGGCGTGGCGGGCCTCGCGCCTGTAGTCAAGTTCCTCGCGCAGGCGCTCTCCAATTTCCTCAGCAATCTGGGTGGTGTCGATGGCCGGGTCCATGCGCCGGTGAATAGAGAACAATACCCGCAGCTGGGCAAGGTCTGCCTCAACCGCTGATTCCATGTCCGGATATTGCAGCTTGCACGCCAGCACCTTGCCGTCGTGGGCAATGGCCCGGTGCACCTGGCCAAGAGAGGCTGCCGCTGCTGCCTCGTGCTCAAAGGAGCTGAACTTGGACTGCCAATCCTTGCCAAGCTCTGCAGCCATGCGCCGTCTCACAAACGGCCAGCCCATGGAAGGGGCCTGGTTCTGGAGTTGGGACAGTTCGTCCGCAAATTCTTCCGGCAGAACTTCTGGAATAGTCGCCAATAGCTGCGCCACCTTCATAAGCGGGCCCTTTAACCCGCCCAACGCAGCCTTTAGCGCCCTCGCCTCAGCGCTGCCGGTCTCAGCACCGAAAAACCGGTTCCCAGCCACCTTGGCGGCTACCGCGCCAACATCGGTGCCGACGCGCGCATAGCGCTTTACCCGGCCTGACAGCCGGTTGCGCTCAGGATCGCGCCCAATGCCGGCATCATCACTCATGCATCAAGTTGTTCCAGTTCATCGATAAGGCCTTCAATCATTTTCAGACCCATTGCCCAGAAAGCTGGATCGGAAGCATCAAGTCCGAACGGGGCAAGCAGTTCTGAATGATGTTTCGAGCCACCGGCCCGCAGCATATCAAAATACTTCTCCGCAAAACCGGCCTCACTGTTCTGGTAGACCGAGTATAGAGAATTTACCAGGCAATCGCCGAATGCATATGCATAAACATAGAATGGCGAATGTATGAAATGGGGGATGTAGGACCAATAGGTCTCATAGCCCTCGTTCAGGCGGATGGCCGGCCCCAGACTTTCACCTTGAACACTCATCCACAAATCGCAAATCTGATCTGCAGTAAGCTCGCCTTCGCGCCGCGCCGTATGCACTTTACGTTCAAAAGAATAAAACGCGATCTGGCGCACAACCGTGTTGAGCATATCCTCGACCTTGCCTGCCAAAAGCGCCTTGCGCTTGTCTTCATCACTGGCGCCATCAAGCAAAGAACGGAAGGTCAGCATTTCACCGAACACGCTCGCCGTTTCGGCCAATGTGAGCGGGGTTCCCGCCATTAGCGGGCCCTGACCGGCGGCAAGCACCTGATGCACGCCATGGCCCAGCTCATGGGCGAGGGTCATCACATCGCGCGATTTGCCCTGGTAGTTCAACAGAACATAGGGGTGGGCCGAAGGAACGGTCGGGTGGGCGAACGCACCGGTAGATTTTCCCTCGCGTACCGTAGCGTCAATCCAGTTCTTGTCAAAGAAATTGCGGGCGATATCTGCCATCTCCGGGGCAAACCCGCTATAGGCGTCAAGCACGATTTTGCGGGCATTTTCCCACCCGATAATACTGTCGTCAGCTTCAGGGAGCGGTGCATTCCGGTCCCAAAAGTTGAGCTTGTCCATGCCCAGCCATTTGGCTTTCAATTTGTAATAGCGATGCGACAGGCGAGGATAGGCATCTTCCACGCTGGACACCAGCGCCTCGACAACCTCGCGCTCAACCCGGTTGGAAAGGTGCCGGCTGTCGGCAATATCTTCAAATCCGCGCCAGCGGTCAGATATCTCTTTATCCTTGCTCAGGGTGTTGGTGATCAACGCAAAGGTGCGCATGTTTTCACCAAGGGTTCTGGAAATTGCGTGGCCGGCTTCTTCGCGCGCTGCAGCGTTTTGCGACACCAGCATATTGAGCGTTGGTTCTATGGTGAGCTCTTCCCCATCCACATCAAACCGGAGGCTTGCAATGGTTTCGTCAAAAAGCCGGTTGAAGGCGCTCCAGCCGGTAATGGATTTTTCGTGAAAAAGCTGCTCGATCTGGTCGTCGAGCTGAAACGGGCGTTCTTTACGCAAATCCAAAAGCCAGGGCTTGTAATGCGCAAGTTCGGCATTGGCCATGGCCGCATCAAGCACGTTATCTTCAATGCGGTTCAACTCAAGGCCGAAGAACAGAAGCTGGGTCGAAATTCGGGTAAGCGTTTCCTGCATGTCGCCATAGAATTTTACCCTGCCCGGATCAGTGGTATTGCCGGTGTAGTGAAGGGTTGCATAAGACGCCAGACGCCCGAGCAAATCCTGCAAGTTCTCATAGTCTTTTATTGCGTCGGCCAGACCGGAGGGGTTTTCAAGAGCAAGACCGGCAAGATTACCCTGATAGTTGTCCGCGAATGCCTTGGCATCATTTTCAGCCCGTTCATAATCGGCCGCGACGTCATTTGAATCCGGCGCCGGATACAAATCGCTCAAGTCCCATTCTGGAAGAGAATCGAGGGCGCTGCCGGAGCTTTCTTTTGCAGCAGCCGTATTATTCCCGGCTTCGAAACTGTTTTGCATTATTGAACCTTCTTTGGATGAAACCAGATTGACGGGTAGGGCCGAAGTGCGGATCGCTACGGGCCGGAACATGTTCTGACCTAGATAGACAGTGTTTGACCCGTTTTGAACCATTGAAATCTTAATTTCTGTTAACCTATTGCATTTATGGCGCTTTTTTGATCACTCAAATGCAAATTTGTCTCGAAAGCCGCCGGGACCTTAAGGCTGTTTTTACGCTTTCGTACGAAACTTCTAATTATCGGTGGCATTAAAGCGCCCAAATAATTTTTGCAGGGCAGGAGTGAAGTGAGATCATTATGAGTGAATTGGTACTCATTGTTGAGGACGATCCGGTACAGCGGCGTATTCTGGAAGAGATGGTTCGCAGGTTCGGATTCAAGGTTACATCGGTTGATGGTGGCCAAGCTGCGATAAACACCCTCAATGGGCCGCGCGGCAAACAAATGGCTCTTGTCATACTCGATCTGGTTATGCCTGACGTGGATGGCCTTGCGGTGCTCACCCATATGTCGGGCAGCCATGGGGACTTGCCGGTCATCGTGCAGACCGCACAGGGTTCCATCGAAACTGTGGTTCGAGCCATGCGCGCTGGCGCCGATGACTTTGTTGTCAAACCGGTTGCACCTGAACGGTTGAAGGTCTCAATCGAAAACCTTTTGAAAGTCAATGCACTTACCGAAGAGGTGAAGCGGCTTCAAAAGCGCGCAAATGGACATCTTACATTCAACGATCTCATCGCGGCATCGGATGCAATGCAAAATGTCATCCGCATTGGCCGCCGAGGAGCAACGTCGGGAATTCCCATACTCATTGAGGGCGAATCCGGTGTCGGCAAGGAAATGATTGCCCGCGCAATACAGGGGGAAAGCGACCGCTTAGGCCGCCCCTTCGTTACCGTAAACTGCGGTGCAATTCCTGAGAACCTTGTTGAATCCATACTTTTCGGCCATGAAAAAGGCTCGTTCACCGGCGCCGATACAAAACATGCCGGGAAATTCGTGGAGGCAAATGGCGGCACGTTGTTCCTAGATGAAGTCGGTGAATTGCCTCTCGATATCCAGGTCAAGCTGCTGCGCGCATTGCAGGAGGGGGAAATCGACCCGGTTGGCGCCAAAGCGCCGGTAAAGGTGGATATCCGCATCATTTCGGCAACCAACCGCAATATGATAGACATGGTCAAGGAAGGCACGTTCAGAGAAGATCTCTACTACCGCCTGAACGTTTTCCCGGTCTCAATTCCGCCTTTGCGAGAACGCACCGAGGATATCCCGCGCCTTCTGGAACATTTCATAAGACGGGTCTGCGCCGAGGAAGGCCGCAAGATCAGGGGCATCGACAACCGCGCCCAAACCATGCTGATGGCATATGAATGGCCGGGCAATGTGCGCCAGCTGGAAAACACCATTTTCAGGGCAATTGTTCTGTGCGAGGGCGACACTCTTGCCGTGGCCGATTTTCCGCAGATCGCAGCGCTTGTTGATGGGTATGAGGCGGAAATTCCGCCGGCACCCGTACATGTAGACGTGGTGCCGGAAATCAGCGGTGCGGCCATGATTGGCATGGATGGGCCCGGAGCGGCGGCAAACTCGGAACTGGTTGCAGATGGGGCCGGCCTGGGCATATCAGCGGTGAGCGAAGGCGGACATATCAGGCGGCTTGAAGATGTGGAGGCGGACATGATCCGGCTTGCACTGAACCGTTATCGCGGTCATATGTCGGAAGTTGCCCGCAAGCTTGGGATCGGGCGCTCTACACTTTACAGAAAAGTCCGCGATCTCGGCCTGGAAGAAAAAGAAATGGGGTAACTGGCATCACTCAATTGTGACAGCTGGGGATAAAATCGACTTTGCAACCTCTGGCGATCGCCACAATGTTGATGTAAAGATTGAAGAGTGTAACTTCGCGCAATGGTGGCAATCTTTGCCGGCAACGCCAGGAGTAAATCGATTTTATGAAAAATTT
This sequence comes from Hyphomicrobiales bacterium, assembly GCA_051010055.1. Lineage (GTDB taxonomy): Bacteria > Pseudomonadota > Alphaproteobacteria > Rhizobiales > CAJQND01 > CAJQND01. Next base: position 10,162 of record JBPCVY010000035.1, read on the forward strand.
TTCGCTGATATTGGGCGTTTTCGTCTCTGCGGCAAGCTTAACGCTCTTGCCGGCTGAAAGCCGTGCAGAATCCCGCGATGCGGACTTCAATTCCAGCTGGGAAAAGCGCCAGGAACGAGCAAAAAAACGGGCAAAGTCGGAAAGCCGTCAAAACCGTGTCCAGCAGCCTTTCGTGATAACTGCGCCGCGGCGGCAATATCGTGAGCGGACGCGCCGGCCAAGTTTTCTGGAATCCCTGTTCGGGGCGCCGTCCAGGCGGCGTTATACGCGTGAGCGTTACCGCCTGCCGAACAATGAGCCGTTGGGCGCAGACCCGATTTTACCTGAAATGCCGGCTTTCTCCGCCTATCAACCGGACCCGCTCGTTGCTTTGACAGTGCAAGGGTTAGGCGGTGAGATAGTTGATGAAACGGTAGCAAGGAAAATCCACACCGAGCTGTCAAGCCCTTCACAGCCTGTGCTGCGGGTTGAGCGTGCTGAGCGCAAGGCCATTGTCGATTTCTACAAGGCGCGCAAATTTGCTCCTGCCTGGGTTGGCGAATATGGCGTCAGCGTGCGTGGGAAACGGGTGCTTGATGCGCTGTCGAAAGCGGCGGCCGATGGGTTGGAACCAGCAGACTATCTGCCTCCTTCCATGCTCAATTTCAGCGATGATCCAGAACGCTTCAAAGGAAACGAACAGGCTCTCGCACGGCTTGATGTCGAGCTGACTGTGAAAGCCGTTAAATTCGCCCGCAATGCCTATTCAGGCCGCATTAAGCCCAAGCGCCTTTCCGAGACACTGGATGTGGAACCGGAAACCTTAGCCGCCGAAAAGGCAATCGCCGCACTGATGAAGACGGTTCACCCGGAAGAATATCTCGACGGTCTCCACCCCACACATCCTGTCTATGTCATGATGAAGGCAGAGCTTGCCAAAGTTGGCGGAAACAGCCAACCGAGCGCATTGCCACCGGTTGGTCCCGGGCCGTCTATGAAGCTTGGACTTCAGGATGAGCGTGTCCCTCTGTTGCGCCGGCATATGGAGCAGCTTGGGTTCTATTCACCGGACAATACAACAGCTGGGGCCGAAGGCCAGTCCGATACCCTTTATGATCAGGCAATGGCTGATGCTGTGCGTGAATTCCAGTCCGCCAAGGGCCTTTATGCCGATGGTATCGCCGGGCCGCAAACCCTGGGCGCGCTCAGCAGCAAGGCGCCGGAAAACCGCGTTGCCAAACTGAAAGCCAATATGGAGCGCATGCGCTGGCTGCCGAAAGAACTCGGCCAGCGACATATTTTTGTGAACCAGGCCGCTTATCAGGTACGCGTTGTTGAAGACGACAATGTCATCCATCAGGCCAGGGTGATCGTCGGAAAGCAGCGTTTTCCGACACCAATGTTCTCTGACGAAATGGAAACGGTGGTGTTCAATCCGTACTGGAATGTGCCCCGCTCCATCATGAAGAACGAGTTTTTGCCGAAACTCTGGGACGATCCGGGATATCTTGATCGCAACGGTTATGAAGTGATCAACCAACGCGGACAGCGGGTTGCTTCTTATTCGGTGGACTGGTGGAACTACTATGGCGATGATGTGCCTTATGACATCAGGCAAACACCTGGCCGGGCAAATGCCCTCGGCGAGGTGAAGTTCCTGTTCCCGAACAAGCACGCCGTCTATCTGCATGACACGCCAACGAAAAACCTGTTCAAGAAAAACTCGCGCGCCTTCAGCCATGGCTGCGTGCGCGTACAGAATCCGCGCAAGTTCGCCGAGTTTATACTGGGCTGGAACAAATCGCAGGTTGATTCGGCCATCCATTCAGGTGCGAACCAGTCAGTGAAGCTGCAAACCAAAATTCCGGTCCATTTGACCTATTTTACCATCTGGCCCGATAATGATGGTCGCCTTCGCTACCGGTCTGATGTTTACGGGCGTGATGAAGCAGTTTTGCTGGCACTGAAGAAAACCCGGATCGCCCTCAGATAATCTCAAAAAACCCTATGTTTTTCGTAATTCCCATGGGTTTTTGCCTGTGGTTAAGCCTCGATTAAGCAAAACTTTCTAAGTTTATCTATCTCAAGGCATGGATTTGCGAAATCTGCCTTGAAATAGCCCCGGTTTGGGATTACTTCGCTTAGTGTATTCCTGAAGTACCGGGCACATAGTTTGTGTTCAACAGGCCGGCGTGAGCGGGTTGGCCAAAATACTGGTATCGGGTTGTAATATGCGTAGAGCGGAGCGGGGCAGTTTCAGTCTCTTGAAAATGCAGTTTGAAAATAGCGTTCGCACCAAATGGCTTGCGGTAGCCTTCATGGGCATTTGGTTGGCAGTTATTGGCGGCCATGGCCAGGCTGCTGCCGAAACGCGCACCCTTTCCTTCTATTTTGGCCACACCAAAGAATCCATCACCGTTACCTACAAACGCAACGGCAAATACGACAAAAAGGGCCTGAAGAAACTGAACTGGTTCTTCCGCGACTGGCGCCGCAACACGTCAACCCGCATGGACCCCGAATTGTTTGACATGATCTGGGAAATTAAGACTGAACTGCGCTCCAAAAAGCC
>JBPCVY010000036.1:0-6508 GCA_051010055.1 Hyphomicrobiales bacterium
GCGATGCCGAGCCGATGTCCTGGATGATTCCACGAGCTCGTCTGCCATTTCATCGACAATGTCGGTTATGCGCTCGAACGCCGGTTTGCCGCTAAGCCCGCTGACCATAGGCTGCATGATCTTCGCGGCACGCTCGTCGATGCCTGTCGACATGTCGCACGACGGCGCGGTTTCGCCGATGATCTTGGCCAATTCTGCACTTGTACTTGCTTGAAGAGAAATGTCGTTGGTCAGCTTGACTTCAACGCGGGGGTCTTTGACGGGCCGAAAGGCGATCCTTGGTACATTCAGCACTGCCGACTCGATTGAGGTGGTGCAATTGTTGTGGATCACCGCGCGTGCCGACATAATCCAGGGAATAACAGAGCCCTGCAACTCAACCTTGACGTTCGTCAGATCCTTGAATTCGCTGCGCCACATCTCGATATTTTCCCCGGGATGAGGGCGCAGCACGAAGTTCAAATGCGGCATGGATCTGGCCAGTTCGGGAACCGCCTTGATATAGTTGTGCATAAGAGCAGCTCTGAACTGTATCAGATTATTGTCCGACTTTTCGTCTTCACTGTTTTCAGCCGGAACGTTGTTGGTCAATGACGCGTAGAACGGATTGAAAAATCCAAAATTTGTGTTGATGAGAACGAAATCACCATGCTCGCGGCGCAGCCGGTCTCTATCCTTTCGGTAAAACGCGCGATATTCCGGCCGGCACAAATCGAGCCGCGGATTACCGGTCGCATGAATTGGAAAGCCGCAGTAGCCGGGTGCATTTTCGATGATATCCGCACTGTCCTCGCCCCATGAGAAATATGCCGACAGCAACGGCATGACCTTCGCGGAGACCCGTTTGCGATAGTAAGTTCTCTTTGAATAATACAGCAGGCCTTCTTCATCGAGCGCTACGCATGGCGAACCCAGCTCGTTGAGAATCTTGATGACACGGCCGCTTGTGCCCCGGATGTCCTTGGATAGATAAATGGCGCGAGGCAGCCGGTGAACGTTGTTGTGAATGTCGATCCGGGATCCGACAATGACTCGAAAACCACGTGCTGCCGAGTGACATGCCAGCAGGAGTTTTGGGTCGAATTCTCTCGACCGGGTTTCGGAGGGAACAATAAGCGTCCGCTCGGCGGGAAAATTCACCATATGTGCTCCGATTGGAATAATTGGTGGGTGTACAAGGATTCGAACCTTGGACCCGCTGATTAAGAGTCAGCTGCTCTACCAACTGAGCTATACGCCCTGATGCACATTTGCGCGATCGACCCTGGCATCTAACAGGGCTTGCGGTGCTTGTCCAGTCTCAGCGAGCTGGTGCGGGGGCAATTCTCACCCCCGCCCGCATCACAAATGTCAAACTGCAGCGCCCATTGCTTCCGGCTTGCCGCGTTCGCGCTTCACCATCAGCTTGTTTAGGGCGCTCACATAGGCCTTGGCGGATGCAACCATGGTATCGGTATCAGCGCCGCGGCCTGTGACCTGCTTGTCGTTTTCCTCAAGGCGCACACTTACCTCCGCCTGAGCATCGGTGCCAGCCGTTACAGCATGTACCTGATAAAGCTTCAGCTTGGCGTCATGAGGCACCATTTGCTTGATAGCGTTGAAAGTGGCGTCCACCGGCCCATCGCCTGTCGCCTCTTTGGTAGCGTGCTGGCCATCAATATCGAGTGTCATGGTTGCCTTTTGCGGCCCGCCTGTGCCGGCGATAACTGTCAACGCCACCACCTTAATGGCGTCCTGGGCATGGGCCATCTGATCATCAACGAGCGCTTCAATATCTTCGTCGTAAATGTGCTTTTTCTTGTCCGCCAGTTCCTTGAACCGGTGGAAGGCGTCCTGGAATTCATTGTCGGACAAGTCATAGCCCATGGCCTGCAGCTTGTCCTTGAACGCATGGCGGCCGGAATGCTTGCCCATCACCAGGGATGTTTCCTTCACACCCACTGATTCAGGGGTCACGATTTCGTAGGTATCGGCAGACTTCAGCATGCCGTCCTGGTGGATGCCGCTTTCATGGGCAAAGGCGTTCTGGCCAACAATTGCCTTGTTGAACTGAACCGGGAATGCCGATGCGGTTGCCACCATGCGCGAGGCTCGCATCAGCTGGGTTGCATCTATGCCGGTATAGTAAGGCAGCTTGTCGGCGCGGGTGTTTATGGCCATCACCACTTCTTCCAAAGCGGCATTGCCCGCCCGCTCACCCAAGCCGTTAATTGTGCATTCGATTTGCCGCGCGCCGGCATCAACCCCGCCCAGGGAGTTGGCAACCGCCAGCCCCAGATCGTTATGGCAGTGGGTTGAGAAAATGGCCTTGTCGGAATTTGGCACCCGCTCACGCACTGTACGGAACAGCTCAGCATATTCATCAGCCACCATATACCCCACTGTGTCTGGAATATTGATAGTTGTAGCGCCCGCCTTGATAGCTGCCTCCACGCACCGGCACAGGAAATCAATCTCCGTGCGGGTTCCATCTTCCGGGCTCCACTCCACATTGTCCGTGTGAGTGCGCGCCCTTTCGACAGAGGAAATCACTGCCTCATACACCTGCTCAGGCTCCATTTGAAGCTTATGCTTCATATGCACCGGGCTGGTAGAGAGAAATGTATGAATGCGCGGATGCTTTGCGTGTTTCACCGCTTCCGCGGCCCGGTCGATATCTTTGAAGGCAGCACGGGCAAGACCTGCAACCTGGGCGTTCTTAACCCGCTTGGCGATTTCGGTTACCGCTTCAAAATCGCCGTTGGAGGCAATGGGAAATCCCGCCTCGATAACATCAACACCCATTCCGTCGAGCAGTTCGGCGATTTGGATTTTCTCTTCCAGTGTCATTGAAGCGCCCGGCGATTGTTCACCGTCGCGCAATGTGGTGTCGAAAATGATGATGCGGTCTTTGCCGTTCACCTTGTTATCGTCTGTCTGTTTGGTGGTCATTTTGCTTGTTCCTGATCTTTCAGCTGCCGCGCGGAATTTCCAGCATGCGGCTTGTTTCTTTTTCTTACTGAACTCCCCTGAACACGCGCTCCTCACCGGAGCATGCTCTGCTCAGGGGCAAATAAGGAGGAGGCTAAGTGCTGAAAGAGGCGCGTTTCTATCGCCGCAAGGCAGAACCTGCCCCGGCGGTATCAGCTGTACAAACCTGTTAGCGGACTTGGTCATCCGTCAAATCACCCGGTTTTCATCACGCGCATTTGTGCTGGCAGCCATCGCCAGCTTCAAAATAGTCTTTAACGCAAATCGCCTGTTTCACGCAAGCCGTTTGTTGGCACAACCCTTAATGGCCCCCGTCACTTTCTCAATCGAAGTAAGCCTCAACCCCGCTGAAGCTTGCCGCTTCTTCGGCAAAGGAGAACGTGCCATGTTCGCGCACTTCCTTCGCCGCCCTTAAAAACCCGCCAAGAGCTGCACGGGCAAATGCTGAACCCAAGGATATGCGCCGCACGCCCACTTCCTGCAAAAGCTCCACCGAAAAATGAGTGCCCGACAGGCCCATGACCACGTTCACGGGACCCTTCAGTGCAGAACAAACCGTCCTTATCTGATCAAGATCACGCAACCCCGGTGCGTAAAGCACATCAGCCCCGACCGCTTCGAATGCACTGAGGCGCTTAAGCGTGTCGTCAAGATGGGGCCGGTCATGAAGGAAATTCTCAGCACGCGCAGTCAGAATGAAATCCCTGCTCAAACCGCGGCAGGCCTCAACGGCGGCGGTGACACGTTCAAGTGCTTCTGAAAACTCAAAGATGGGGGCACGCGGGTCGCCCGATGTATCTTCAATCGAACAACCGGTAAGGCCGGTGCGGGCAGCAAGTTTGATAGTCTCCCCCACCCCTTTTGCGCTGTCTGCGTAGCAGTTCTCAAAATCCGCGCTCACGGGCAAATCCGTTGCCCGCACAATTTGGCGGGCATGGCTCAATGCCTCAGAGCGTTTCACCTCGCCCGGCCAATCCTTGCGGCCAATGGAAAAGGCGAACCCGGCGCTCGTTGTTGCAAGCGCGGCAAAACCCATGCCGGCGAGAATTTTCGTCGAACCAATATCCCAGGGGTTCGGCATCACAAAAATCTCCTCCATTTCATGAAGGCTGCGGAATGTTCTGGCTTTTTCTGCCGCGCTTGGCATGGACTGCTCCTAAATGTTGAAAACCCCCGATGAAACCCGCACTGCTGCGCCACTGACACGCACCGCCGTTACCGTACCATCCTTAATGTCTGCGGAAACTCCTATCTGGCTTGGCCTTCGCATTTCATAGCCTTGATGAAGCAGCCAGTCATGGGTGCCGTCTGCCAAATCCTCGCAAGCGGCCAATTGACCAGGCAGCGCCGCCGCTGCTGAACCGGTTGCAGGGTCTTCACCTATACCAAATTCCGGAGCAAACATGCGCACTTGCCAGTCGGCCTCACTGACGTCGACTGCACGGGTGTAAACGGTTATGCCGGTTATACCATCTGGAAGTCCGGCATGGCGCCAAGCGCCTGTGTCAACATCAGCTTTGCTGAGCGCTCCTGCGTCAGCCACAGGCAGGAATGCAAATGGCGCCCCGGCGGTTGCAACATTTGCCTCATGGCCGGGCATGCCAATCTGTGCGCCGCTTAGGGAACAGGCTGCGCCGAGTGTGGTGTCATCAACAGCATCGTTCCTTATTACCGGCGCTATTGGCGTGGTGAAAACCGCTTGGGTCGGGCCCGTTTCCGGGCGGGCAACTGTTACGGGCACCAGCCCCGCATGCATCTCAAATGTGAGCTCACGCACAAATGGCCCCTCGCCTTCCATTGCTTCGGCAAGAACAATGGACGTGCCGATTGTCGGGTGGCCTGCAAACGGCATTTCCTTTGCGGGCGTAAAAATCCGCACATTGGCCGTATTTGGTGCATCTTTTGCCGGCAGCACAAAAGTCGTTTCGGCGAGATTGAACTCGCGGGCAATCTGCTGCATCTGCCCGCCGTCTAGGCCGCGCGCATCCGGCAGCACTGCGAGTTGATTGCCTCCAAAAATCGTGTGGGTAAAAACATCCAAAGTTTCAAATTTATATGAAGCCACTTCCGCTTCCTCCTAAAAAATAAAGCGGTCAGGCAATCCTGTTTACAGGGCGCGGTCAACCATGCAAATCTTTTAGAAAAAGGCCAATTCCTACCGGAATCGGCCATAGAATTTGCAATGGATTGTGACTAACTACCGATTTTGCCACCACCCTTCTTGGTGACAACAATAATCGAAGGTCTCGGCGGTATGCCGTCGTTAAAATCAGGCCAACGTGTCACGGGATCATCAAACGTTGCTTCACGCTCGAAACCCTTAAATTCCTTGGTGCCATCTGTTCCAAGGTGTTGAACCGCAAGGAAAAGTGTCTCTCCATCCTTCGTGAAACAGGGGCCGCACAATTCTCCGCCGACAGGGCAGCGGAAAAACAGCTTGGAGCGGCCGCGCAATTCGCCTTCCGTTTCAACTCCATAAAGGCCATCTGATTTACTCGTTCTACCCCATTCCCTGCCTTGATCCGTAGACACCCACAGACGGCCATCGGCATCAAATGCGCAGTTATCGGGGGAGGCTAACCACCCGTGTTCGGAAGTTTCCGGATGCCACTCAGCGCCCACTTCAGCAATGGCAGGATCACCGCATTTGATAAGAATTCCCCAACGCCCATTGGTGGCCGCGTGGTCGCCGTTATCTTCTTTGATCTCGATGATGTGCAAAAAAAATTCTCCGGGCGGGGGTTGGCCGCATTCAACTTGCCTGAATTACGATTTTTGTTGTTGGTCAGCATGACAAAAACGGTGCCATCACCTTTCGGCTGCGCGTCCTCAGGACGGTCCATTGGCGTTGCCCCGAGCTTGTCTGCGGCCAGGCGGGCATCAATCAAAACATCGGCCTGACTGTTAAACCCGTTTTCTGCAGTGAGGCTGCCCTCACCGAGGACAAGCGGCAGCCAATCCAGTGTGCCATCATCATTGAAACGGGCGGCGTAAAGTGGCCCCTCACTTAGCAGGGTCCTGTTTGCCTTGCCGATCGAAGGTTCATATTTTCCGGCCGAAACATACTTGTAGAGATATTCAAATCGATGATCGTCGGCAGAATAGATCGCCACATGGCCGTCATTCGTGAGCACGGTTTCCGAACCTTCGTGACGAAACCTGCCCAACGCAGTGTGTTTGACGGGCACCGAATTCGGATCAAACGGGTCTACCTCAACAATCCAGCCAAAGCGGTTGGACTCATTGGGTTCTTTGTCAATATTGAAGCGGTCGAAATGCTGGCCCCAATTGTGCCATAGGGCCGGCACCCCGTATCGCTTCATTGATGCAGCTTCAGGGCCTTCAAGAACCGGTTTCTTGTCCTTGTCCAGTTTGCCGGTCCAGAAATATCCATGGAAGTTTTCTTCCGCCATCAAATAAGTGCCCCAGGGCGTCATGCCACCAGCGCAATTATTCAAAGTGCCGATCACCTTTTTGCCGGTTGGATCGGCGCTGGTTTTTAGCCGGATATGGCCCGCCGCCGGGCCACTCCGCGTCA
>JBPCVY010000037.1:0-14794 GCA_051010055.1 Hyphomicrobiales bacterium
GTATGACGCCTTTTCAGATAAAAGAAAAAGACACGCATTTGACATGTCTTCCACCCTGCCAGGCCGGCCCAGGGGGACGGCTTCAGACAAGGACTTTATGGCGTCTGGATCGCCTTCCCAGCGAGCCTGCATAGGCGATGCGGTAGGGCCGGGACAAATAGTGTTCGAGCGGATTTTGTGAGGCGCCAATTGAATTGCCAGGGATTTCGATAGGGCAATAACGCCCGCTTTAGAAGCCTGATAGGCATCTTGCGGGGCATCGTCTCCACGCAGCGCCTGGATGGTGGAGAAATGCACCATCGCCCCACCTCCGGCAGCCTTCATGTGGGGCACGATTTGGCGTGATGTGTGCACCATTGATTTGAGGTTGATGGCCATCACCTGATCCCATAACTCAAGATCAATATCCAGGGCCGATTTGTCTTCCCCAAACAAAAGGACCCCGGCTACGTTGGCCAGAAGGGTGATAGCGCCGAAGGCATTGATGCCGGCACCAACCGCACGCACCACTTCGGTTTCAGTAGAAAGATTGGCTTGCACATAAAGATGCTTGGCTTTTGATCTGGCAATGCCTTTGGGTGCCGGTTTCACATCCACCATGATCACATTGGTGCCGGCGCGCAGAAGGTCGTTTGAAATTTGCAGACCCATGCCGCCGCCAGCCCCGGTCACGAACGCGGTTTGACCTGAAAATTCCATTCGTTCCTCTCTTTCTAACCCTCCACGATAGAAGTAGTATTTTCCATACCCACCGATTTTTCAATCCGATGCGGGAGTGCGCCCAATGAAGTTCTCAAACATGATCACCGTTGTCGGCGCGCACGCGGAAGGAGAAGTGGGCCGTGTTGTTACCGGTGGCACCCTGCCTCCCCCTGGCAACACTTTGTATGATCAAGCCATGTATCTTTGGCGCAATTTTGATGGCTTCCGAAAATTCCTGCTTTACGAACCACGCGGTGGAGCATTCGTGCACGCCAATCTAATTGTGCCGCCAAAATCGCCCAAGGCCGATGCCGGCTTCATCATCATGGAAGCAGAAGATTATCCGTCCATGTCCGGCTCCAACTGCATTTGCGTAACAACGGTTCTGCTTGAGACTGGCATGGTGAAAATGAAAGAGCCGGTCACAGAACTGGTCCTTGAGACCCCAGGCGGGCTTGTCGATGTGGTGGCCGAATGCGAAGCCAGCAAATGCAAAAAAGTAAAACTTACCAATGTGCCATCCTACGCTGCGCTACTTGATGCGAAAATCAAGGTGCCGGACATCGGCACACTCACCGTTGATGTTGGCTTCGGCGGAGCCTTCTTTCTGCATGTGGACGCAGCCCAGTTCGGCTTTGAAATTGACAAACCGGAGGCCCGCAAACTGGTTGAAATGGGAGAGAAGATCAAGCGATCCGCCCGCGAACAGCTTGAGGTCAAACACCCTGATTTTCCCGATCCGGAGTTCAATCAGATTGCCTTTACTCAATTCACTTTGCCCCCTGAATCCATCGGCGGTGTTAAATCCGCCCGCAACACAGTGGTGGTTTCGCCTGGCAAGCTGGACCGCTCCCCTTGTGGTACTGGCACCAGCGCGCGCATGGCCGTGATGCATGCAAAAGGTGAGATTGAAACGGGCGAAGATTTTGTCAGCCGCTCGGTCATCGGTTCCAGGTTCGACTGCAAGGTGGAAAGCGAAACAACCCTTTCGAATGGCACCACTGCCATCAGGCCATCCATTGCCGGGCGCGGCTGGATTACCGGATTTCACAATTATGTCCTGGATCCTGAAGACCCCTGGTCCGAGGGCTATACGGTGTCCGATACCTGGTTCACGGCTCTGGATTAGCTTTGCGAAGGCAGATGACTACCGCTGCATCAGGCTTGGTAGGTTTCCGTTTAATCCAGCCGCCTCGCGCATGAAGAAACGCTTTGCCGGCTCAACTTTGTCGACCATGCCAAGGCCAAGATCGCGCAGGCGGCGCACCGGCTCGAAATCGTTGGAGAACAAGCGGTTCAAGCCATCGCTCATGAGCGCAACTTTAACCGTGTCGAACCGGCGCCAGTTTTCATATTTCTCCAGGCAATCGGCAGCTCCGATATCAAGCCCCAGACGCGCCTGATCGGCAAGCACATCTGTAAGAGCGGCGATATCGCGCAATGCGAGATTGAACCCAAGCCCGGCAATAGGGTGCACCACATGGGCCGCATCGCCTATGAGCGCAAGGCGAGGGCCCGCAAAATTGTCGGCAATGTGCATGGCCAGTGGATAGGCGTGGCGCGGGCCGGCAATGGTGAGGCCGCCAAGGTGATCACCAAAACGGCGCTCAAGTTCTGCTTTGAACCCGGCTTCATCGAGCGACATGATTTTTTTTGCGGCTACCGTTTGCTCCGTCCAGACGAGCGATGATCTGTTGCCGGTCAGCGGCAAAATGGCGAAGGGGCCGGCAGGCAGGAAGTTCTCCTCTGCCACCCCATTGTGCGGGCGCTCATGTTCAACCGTGGTGACGATGCCCATTTGCGGATATGACCAGCCGGATGTGGAAATTCCCGCACTGTGCCGGGCCGGAGAATTGCGCCCGTCTGCTGCCGCTATGACCGCACACGAGATTGCCGTGCCATTATCAAGGCGCACCGATGCGCGCGGGCCGTCAAGATTGAGTTCCTCAACGTTGCGCCTGGCAATGATGCGCAAGCTCTTTGATGTGCTGGCTTTGTCATAGAGCGCGCCATACATGTGCCGGTTTTCAATCATGTAAGAGGCCGGCCCACCGGGCTGGGTTTCCTCGCCAAAGTGCAAAAACTCCGGCTTCTCGCCTCCATCAAGGCGCGAATCCGTCACCGCGATTTCGTTCATCGGCTGGGCATCGGCTTCAAGCGCCTGCCAGATGCCGAGCGCCTCGAACATACGCCTGCCGGTTGCGGTGATTGCTGATGCGCGTCCGTCAAACTCAGCTGTGTGCTGGGCTGCCGGATGGCCTGCATCCACCATCACAACATCGAATGGAAAGCGGTTCGCCGGGCCTGCCAGCGTGCACGCTGCGGCAAGGCCCGTCAGGCCTCCGCCAACGATCAGAATTTCACAGGAAATGCCGTTGCCATCATTCATAAAACTACTCTATCACAGGGGCTCAAATCTTTAGGGGCAAAATCTACACGGGGAAACTATGACACAGGAAGCAGTCGACAAGCTCATCGAAATACTTGATCTGGAGCCCCTTGAGCAAAACCTTTTTCGCGGGCGCTCGCCACAAGTTGGCTGGCAGAGGGTTTTTGGCGGCCAGGTTATCGGCCAGGCGCTGGTTGCTGCCTTGCGCACGGTTGAAGATGACAGGCCCGTTCATTCATTGCACGGCTATTTCATGCGACCGGGCGATCCGTCAGTGCCGATCATTTATGAGACCGAGCGCTACCGGGACGGGCGCAGTTTCACCACCCGCCGGGTAGTTGCGGTTCAGCACGGTAAACCGATTTTTACTATGGCTGCATCGTTTCATGTGCATGAAGAAGGTTTCGATCATCAAATCGATATGCCCGATATTCCCATGCCAGAAGATCTTCCAAGTGAGAAGGAGCTGCTTGAAGAGCACCGGGACCGGATGCCCGAAAACATGCGTAAATTTTTTGAGCGCGACCGGGCCATTGAAATGCGGCGCGCAGTTGGCCGCAGCCTGTTTGATGCCAGCCCGCAAGAGCCGGTCCAGCATGTGTGGATAAGGGCTACCGGAAATCTGCCCGCCGACAAGGCCCTGCACCAGTGCGTGCTTGCTTATGCGTCGGATCTCACTTTGCTTGATACATCACTGGTGCCCCATGCGCGCAATCTGTTCGACCCGGAACTGATGTTGGCCAGCATTGATCATGCATTGTGGTTCCACAGGGACGTGGAGGCCGATGACTGGCTCCTGTATTCCCAGGATTCGCCGAGCGCCTCTGGTGCTCTCGGGTTTAACCGCGGATGCATCTACAACCGGCAAGGAGTTCTTGTTGCTTCATCTGCCCAGGAGGGTATGATTCGCGTCCGTTCAAGATGATCAAAATTTAGTCACAATTAATTGAATGCCTAAATTTTAGGCAAATTATTTCGACGGAAAATTTGAATCCATCGAAAATACTCATATAAATCAATAAATTAATCAGCATCCAAAAACTGGCACGGTACTTGAAACAGTGATCTTGACGGACAGGTTTTGCTGTCTGTGAGTTTATTAGGGCGGGGCATCTTGCGTCTTTGCAAGAATGGGAAACAGCCTGCCCGCAAACAGGAGATTGGAATGAAACTCGTTACAGCAATCATCAAGCCATTCAAGCTTGAAGATGTCCGCGAGGCACTACAGGGCCTAGGCGTCCAAGGACTCACGGTATCAGAGGTGAAGGGATACGGCCGCCAGAAAGGCCATACGGAAATATATCGCGGTGCTGAATATGCAGTGAACTTTTTGCCGAAAGTGAAGCTGGAAGTGGCCGTGGAGCAAAAGATGGCCGAGCAGGTGGCCGACGCAATCGCAGAAGCTGCCCAAACCGGTCAAATCGGCGACGGCAAAATCTTCATCACACCTGTCGAATACGCCCGACGCATCCGCACCGGCGAAACCGACGATGCTGCTCTTTGACAAAAAGGAAGAAGTAAAAATGAAACTGGCAAACAAAATTTTGCCCTGTGCGCTGGCAGGCGCCGGGCTCTTGATGTCAATCGAGCCGGGACTTGCCCAGGATGCGGCAAAGGAAGTCTCCGCCGATGGCAAGTTCATCCTCAACAGCCTCCTGTTTTTGATGGGCGGCTTCTTGGTCATGTTCATGGCGGCCGGTTTCGCCATGCTTGAAGTTGGCCTGGTGCGTTCGAAGAACGTTTCCATGCAGTGCACCAAGAATATCGGCCTTTATTCCATTGCCGGCCTGATTTTCTGGGCGGTTGGTTACAATCTCATGTACGAAGGCGTCGATGGCGGTTTTATCGGCTCGTTCACACCAAAACTGATCCCGGACCCGGCGCAAGACAGTGGCGACTATGCAGCAGCGTCTGACTGGTTCTTCCAGATGGTGTTCTGCGCGGCAACCGCATCGATTGTTTCAGGCACATTGGCTGAACGCATCAAGCTGTGGCCGTTCCTGATCTTCACCGTCATCCTTACCGGCTTTATCTACCCAATCCAGGGCGCCTGGAAATGGGGCGGCGGCTGGCTCGACGGTGTTGGCTTCAGCGATTTCGCCGGCTCCACTATTGTTCACTCGGTCGGTGGCTGGGCAGCCCTTGTTGGCGCCCTCATTCTCGGTGCCCGCGCAGGCAAGTATGGCAAAGACGGTTCGGTGCATCCGATCCCCGGTTCCTCCATGCCGCTGGCAACCCTTGGCACATTTATTTTGTGGCTCGGCTGGTTCGGCTTTAATGGCGGTTCGCAATTGGCCATGGGCACGATTGCGGATGTGTCGTCCGTTTCGCGCATCTTCGTCAACACGAACCTGGCAGCAGCCGGCGGTGTTGTAGCGGTGCTCATCCTGACCCAGCTCATCTATAAAAAGATCGATGTCACCATGGCGCTAAACGGCGCGTTGGCGGGGCTCGTGTCGATCACCGCAGAACCGCTCACGCCCGATCCTTTGATGGCGATCCTCATTGGCGGAGTTGGTGGTGCCATCGTGGTGTTCGCTGTTCCCATGCTCGACAAGTTCAAGATCGACGATGTGGTCGGCGCCATTCCGGTGCACCTGTTTGCCGGCATCTGGGGAACCCTTGCTGTGCCGCTGACAAATAGCGATACGAACTTTGGCTCTCAGCTTATCGGCATTGCCGCGGTTGGAGCATTTGTGTGCGTGACCAGCGCCATTGTCTGGTTTGCGCTCAAGGCCACCATCGGTATCCGGTGCTCTGAAGAAGAAGAAATGATGGGTCTCGACAAAGCCGAAATCGGTGTCGAAGCCTATCCGGAATTCGGCGCTACCGGATCAGCCTTGTAAGCCGTTTCCCTCTCCAATCGGGAATTGCACCCTGGAGCCGGAATCCCCATCCAGTCTCCAGGGTTTTTTGCTAAAAAATTGGGCGCTGATTTGCCTAATTTTTAGGCGGAATTGTTGCCCTCTATTAATGCGTTCCGCCTTTATTATTTCTATCTAATTGATTTTAATAAAAAATACGTTTGCCGCAAAAATTGGCACGCCGCGTGAATAGGGAATCGGTCATGGCGGCAGAATTTGGCGCCGGACCATAAGATGGGGAAATCAAATGTCTGAAAACCTTACCGGAGGGGACGTCTTTTTCGTCCTTCTCGGCGCAATTCTCGTGTTTGCCATGCATGGGGGCTTTGCCTTTTTGGAAGTGGGCACGGTGCGTTCCAAAAACCAGGTAAACGCCCTGGTCAAAATTCTTGTCGATTTCGCGTTGTCGACAATTTCGTACTTTTTCATTGGCTACACGCTGGCCTACGGTCTCAACTTCTTCGCCTCCGCTGGCGTCATTGCCGGAAACGTGCCGGTTGACGGCGACCCGTTCGGCAAGCAAGGGCTCACCTTGGTAAGCTTCTTTTTCCTGGCAACATTTGCCGCTGCCATCCCGGCGATCGTCTCCGGTGGCATAGCAGAGCGCGCAAAGTTCTGGCCGCAATGTGCTGCAACGGTGCTCATAGTTGCAATCTTCTATCCATTCTTCGAAGGCATTGTCTGGAACGGCAATTACGGCATTCAGGATTGGTTCAAATCTGCGCTTGGTGCTGAATTCCATGACTTCGCAGGTTCGGTTGTTGTGCACGCTGTTGGCGGCTGGCTTGCGCTGGCCGCCGTTATTCTGCTTGGCGCGCGCCAGGGCAGGTATAACGAGCAGGGCCAGCCTATCGGCATCCCGCCATCATCAATTCCCTGGCTTGCGCTCGGCTCTTGGCTTTTGTGCATCGGCTGGTTCGGCTTTAACGTTATGACTGCCGGCTCCCTTTCCGATGTGTCTGGCCTTATCGCAATCAATTCTCTCATGGCGATGGTTGGCGGCATTCTCAGCGCGCTCATTGTGGGCCGCAATGACCCGGGTTTCATTCACAATGGCGCCTTGGCCGGGCTGGTCGCTGTATGTGCGGGTTCCGACATTATGCACCCAATTGGCTCGCTCATTGTCGGCGGTGTTGCCGGCGCGATCTTCGTGGTCATGTTCAACGCCTGCCAGAACAGGCTGAAGATTGACGATGTGCTCGGCGTATGGCCGCTGCATGGCCTGTGCGGGGTTTGGGGCGGTGTTGCTGCAGGTATTTTCGGCCTTGAGGCATTGGGCGGCCTTGGCGGCGTTACCTTCCTGTCGCAACTGGTCGGCAGTCTTCTTGGCGCAGCATATGCGCTGGCTGCCGGTTTAGCTGTCTATGGCGTGCTGAAAGCAGTGATGGGCATCCGTCTTTCTCCGGAAGAAGAGCATATGGGCGCTGATCTTGCCATTCATTCAATTTCTTCCTCACCAGAGATGGATATGACGCGCCGCTGATTGGGCCAGAACTCTCGTGATAAGTTCTCCCCGGGTGCACCCTGTGCCCGGGGTTTTTTGTTGCCAAAGTCAGCATCCTTAACCGGCCTTTAACCATGAACCCGCTACTTTTCGTTAACCTGTTGTAATGGTGTCCTTTTCTACGGCGGTTTTTGATTTTTCGCCGGGCTTGGAAAAAGCGGCACTGCTGTTAGCGAGTGAAAGTATGGCCAGACCTGCACCGGTAGACACAGATGAAGCGGTGGTTCCAGCCGCCATGCGGCGGTTTTTCCGTAACCGTACGCGGGAAATGTTGGGGCTTGGCCTGATTGCCGCAGCTGCATTGATCGTTGTTGCCCTTGCCACCTGGTCGGTGAACGACCCGAGCCTTTCATATGCTGTTGATCGCGCACCATCCAATGTGCTGGGTTATCCTGGCGCGGTTGTTGCTGACATTTTGATGCAGGCAACCGGTCTGGGCGTGGTTTTTCTTGTTGTGCCAATGATTGCCTGGGCTTGCCGGTGGTTGAGCCATGCGGTGATCACCACGCCCTTATCACGGTTTTCCGCATGGGTTGTGGCCGTTGTGTTACTCGCCGGCATGGTGAGTTGTTTTCCGGTGCCATCTACCTGGGCGCTGCCCACCGGGCTTGGCGGGGTGATTGGCGATATTACTACCGTGCCCGTCGTGTTTCCGTTGAAAATGCTTGTTGGCAGCGCGATTGCGCATATTGTGGCGTTTTTGCTTTTTGCTGTGTTTGGTCTTTGGGCCCTATACCATGCGTGTGCATTGGAGCGCGATGAAGTCGGCGCTATGGGGCAGATTTTCGGCGAACGGGTGGCAGATTTCACGACCCGTGTGCGCGGTACCGCTGCCCACATCTTTATGTTTGCCACGGCGCGTGTTTCCGAAAAGGTTTCTGGCGCAAGGGAAATGCGGCCAAAATCTAAAAGCAAAGATGAACTTCCATCGTTCATCCGCAGAAACAAACTGTGGTCGGCCGATGAAGCCGAAGTTGCCGAAAAGCAGGATGATTTCCGCGATCCTGAGATGCGGCGCGAGCCGGTTTTGGAAGGCTCCATGCTGCCGCCACCTGCGCCTGCACCTGCTACTGCGCCGGCTCTGGCCACACCTTCAGCGGTGCCTGCCAGTTCCGTTGACGATATGCCGGCGATTGATTTGGAAACTGGCGAGCTGATTGAGCTTGAGGACGGACCGGAAGCAAGACCAGCGCCTTCGCGCCGCCCTGTGCAGCGCCAAAGCGCCCGCAAACCGGGCCGGTTTGAACTGCCGCCGATGGAACTGTTGAGCGAGCCTTCAAGGGTGAACCGGGTTGGAGATTTTTCAGAAGAGGCACTCAATGAAAACGCCCGGCTTCTGGAAGGCGTTTTGGAAGATTTTGGTGTTCGCGGCGAAATCATCAATGTGCGGCCCGGCCCGGTGGTGACCCTATATGAACTGGAGCCAGCACCTGGGATTAAATCATCTCGTGTGATCGGCTTGGCTGATGATATCGCCCGGTCCATGAGCGCCATTTCGGCCCGTGTTGCTGTGGTGCCTGGGCGCAACGCCATCGGTATTGAACTGCCCAACGCCAAACGCGAGACGGTATTTTTGCGCGAGCTTCTGGATTCGCAGCATTTCTCGAAATCCAAGCATGCCCTCAATATTGCAGTTGGCAAGAACATTGGCGGCGAACCTATTTTCGCTGACCTTGCGCGCATGCCGCATTTGCTTATTGCAGGCACCACCGGTTCGGGTAAATCGGTGGGTATCAACACCATGATCCTGTCGCTGCTTTACCGTTTGCCGCCGGACAAATGCAAACTGATCATGATCGATCCGAAAATGCTCGAGCTTTCTGTTTACGAGGGCATTCCGCACTTGCTGGCTCCGGTTGTGACCGATCCGAAGAAGGCGGTTGTTTCTTTGAAATGGGCAGTGCGGGAAATGGAAGACCGTTACCGCAAAATGTCGAAAGTAGGCGTGCGTAACGTCGATGGCTTTAACCAGCGCGTTGGCGAGGCGGTGAAGAAGGGCGAGGTGCTGACCCGCACAATTCAGACGGGCTACGACCCGGAAACCGGCGAACCTGTCTATGAGCAGGAAGAGATGAGCCTTGAGCCTATGCCATACATCGTTGTCATTATCGATGAGATGGCCGACCTCATGATGGTGGCGGGCAAAGATATTGAGGGCGCCGTTCAACGGTTGGCGCAAATGGCGCGTGCGGCCGGCATTCACGTTGTAATGGCGACCCAAAGGCCATCGGTTGACGTGATCACGGGCACCATCAAGGCGAACTTTCCGACCCGGATTTCGTTCCAGGTCACCTCGAAAATCGATTCCCGGACCATTCTTGGTGAAATGGGCGCAGAGCAGCTGCTCGGCATGGGTGACATGCTTTACATGGCCGGCGGCGGGCGTATCTCACGCCTGCACGGGGCTTTCGTTTCCGATGATGAGGTGGAACAAATCGTCAAGCATCTCAAGGCCCAGGGCGCGCCGGAATATGTTCAGGCGGTCACCGAAGACCTTGAGGGCGGTGATGATGATCTTTCAGGAATGCTGCCCGAAGGCTCCGGTGATGAGCTCTATGACAAAGCTGTGGCGGTTGTGATCCGCGACAAAAAAGCCTCCACCAGTTACATTCAACGGCGCTTGCAAATCGGCTACAACCGTGCTGCAACATTGATTGAAAAAATGGAGGATGAGGGGGTCATCGGGCCGGCAAATCACGCCGGAAAACGGGACATTCTTGTAGGTGGTGCTGACGAGACAATTCCCGATCAGGATTTTTAATTGGCCGAGGCCGTAATTCTGACGGAATTTGCGAACACTAATGTGAGATCGGGGTATAAAATGGCGGGATGCAGTATGACGATTTTTTCAAAATTTGTGCGCGCCGGGTTTGTGGCTGCCGGCATCGCTCTATCTGTGGCAGTTGTTGCGCCGGTGGGATATGCGGCGAAATCAACGTCACTTACGGCGGAAGATTCTGCTGATATCGACAGAATTTCCAGGTATTTTAACGGCTTTAAGACCCTTGCGGGCGAGTTTGTGCAGGTGGGCCCTCGGGGCGGCATTTCCAAAGGCACATTCTTCATTTCTAAACCCGGCAAGCTGCGTTTTGACTATATGCAGCCGAACCCGTTTTTGATTGTGTCGGATGGCACCTGGGTTGCCATTCAGAACCGCAAGAATAACCGCATCGACCATTATCCGCTGGCGACAACGCCTTTGAAGCTGGTGCTCTCCAAGCAGGTTGATTTGCGCAAGCATGCGCGCATCATCAAAGTCATCCGCGATGGCAACTCCGTCCTTGTTACACTTGCCGACAAGAACAAGGCAGTGCCGGGCAAGTTGACGCTTATTTTCGATACCGATGCCAATATCCTCAAGGAGTGGGTTGTTGTGGACGGCGAGAACCGCCGCACGACCGTCTCATTGAACAAGCTTGAGGAAGGCGGCAAATTCAGCCCGAAACTGTTTGTTCTCAAAAAGCGCCGTAAAGACGACCAACGGGACGCTTCCAAATAAGATTGCCGGCCTTTCGCACCTCAACGAGTGTTCACGAAAAGTTTTTTCACACTTATTGAAAACCGCGCAGCAGCTACCTACGTATATATGAATAGTTGACCAAGACGTGGTAAACTGCCCCCCGCTCAAACTGCCACGGTCAACTTGGAAGCGTCGATCTTCCCCTCTCGACGCGATTTGCGCATAAAGCGCCAGCTGCTCGGTTCCCCGACCGGGCAGCTTTTATTTTGGAGGCCGTTCAGCCGGCGTAACTATTGTCGGCAACCGAACAGCCACTTGGATTGAAAAGTCATCACCTGCTACATGTTCTGGCAATCTGTTCGCCACGATTTTAGAGATATCGTTTATGACCCGGCATATCGGTATTATCGGTTGTTCTGCTGAAGGCGCATCTCTTTGCTATCGAACGATCTGCGCTGAAGGCTCCCGCCTGCTCGGAGGCTATGCCCATCCGGAAATCACAATGCACACGCCAAGCCTTGCGGACTATGTTCATTGCCTGGAGCAAGGGGATCTAGGCGGCGTCGGCGAACTCATGATGAATTCTGCCCGGAAACTGGCAGACGCCGGTGCTGACTTTTTGATTTGTCCGGACAACACGATCCACCAGGCTCTTCCCCTCGTGGAGCACCGTATGCCACTCCCCTTTCTGCATATTGCAGACGTAACCGCTAGCGAAGCGGTTGCGCGGGGTTTCAAAGATCTCTGCGTGGCAGGAACGCGCTGGCTTGTCGATAGCGATGTTTATTCAGAGACACTGGCCGCCCGGCAGCTCACCCATATGCGTCCGCTGCCAGAGGAGCGCGATGAGATGGACCGCATTATTATGGAAGAGCTGGTTTACGGTGTTTTTAAGCCTGAGGCGATCGCGTGCTTTCAGAACGTTATTCTTCGCATGAAGGAACGTGGCGGTGATGCGGTAATACTGGGCTGCACGGAAATTCCCCTCATCATTAATGATGAAAACTCTCCGCTACCAACGCTCGACACAACCCGCCTTCTTGCCAAAGCTGCGCTTGATAGGGCTATCGGAGAAAACTGACCAAGTGGGTTGCAATGTCTGGCTGTCTTGCCATGAGGATAAACCTTGAAACTTGTGCCTTCCACCTGTATAATCCGCGACAATCCTCAAGACGTCCAACCGTCTTGGGCCGCCTTGCACATGGAAAGCTGTTGTTTTTTCCGGGAGGTAAGGGGGTCCCCACCCGCCAGCGAGTTTCGCCCGCGGGTGCGTTTTGCGTTGGGCGTTCAGGATAAAGATGGAATGAGACATGTTTGAAACCTTATCTGATCGCCTTGGCGGCATTTTCGACAAACTCACCAAACGGGGAGCCCTTTCGGAATCTGACGTCAATGCGGCCATGCGCGAGGTGCGCCGTGCGCTGATTGAAGCGGACGTGGCGCTCGAAGTTGTGCGTGCCTTTGTCGATAAGGTAAAGGAACGGGCCGTTGGTCAGGACGTGGTGAAATCCGTCACGCCCGGGCAGATGGTGGTGAAAATCGTCAACGACGTGCTGGTGGAAACGCTGGGTTCGGACGCTGCTCCCATTGATCTTGCCGCCACACCGCCTGTCACCATGATGATGGTTGGCCTTCAGGGGTCGGGTAAAACCACCACCTCTGCGAAAATTGCCAAGCGGCTGAATGAGAAAGACCGCAAAAAGGTTCTGTTGGCATCGCTCGATGTTCGCCGTCCGGCTGCGCAAGAGCAGCTTGAAGTGCTTGGCCAGCAAATCGGCGTTGACAGTCTTGAAATCATCAAGGGCCAAGACCCTTACGAGATTACCAAACGCGCGCAGAAAGAAGCGCGCACCGGCGGCTATGATGTTTTGATCCTCGATACGGCCGGGCGTCTTCACATCGATGAAGAACTGATGGCCGAAAACGAGAAGGTCGCCGAGATCGCCTCCCCGCACGAGGTTTTGCTGGTGGCTGATGCTTTGACCGGCCAGGACGCGGTGAACATGGCGCGCGCGTTTGATGAGCGCTTTGCAGTAACTGGCATGGTGCTGACCCGCGTTGATGGCGATGGGCGCGGTGGTGCAGCCCTTTCAATGCGCGCGGTGACCGGCAAGCCAATCAAGCTTATAGGCACCGGCGAGAAGCTGGAAGCGCTGGAAGATTTCCACCCCGACAGGATTGCTAACCGAATTCTGGGCATGGGCGATGTTGTTTCGCTGGTGGAGAAGGCTGCCGAGACAATCGATGCTGAAGAAGCAAAGAAAATCGCCGCAAAGATGAAGAAGGGCGCGTTCGATTTGAACGATCTCGCCTCCCAGCTTCAGCAAATGCAAAAAATCGGTGGCATGTCGGGCGTTTTGGGCATGCTTCCCGGTGTCGGCAAGATCAAGAAACAGCTCGAAGACACTGACATCGACAATCTGGTTGTCAAGCGACAGCTCGCCATCATCTCGTCCATGACGGAAGCTGAGCGCCGCCAGCCGAAAATGATGAATGCCTCGCGTAAAAAGCGCGTTGCAAAGGGCTCCGGCACCGAAGTGCAAGACATCAACCGGCTTTTGAAAATGCATCGTCAGATGGCGGACATGATGAAAAAGATGGGCAAGAAAAAAGGCGGCCTGCTGGGCAACATGTTTGGTGGCGGCATGCCCGATGCAGCTGAAATCGAGAAACTGCAAGCTGAAATGGCAGATGCTGCACCTGGTGAAATGCCACCGGACTTCCAAGATCTTGCAAGCGGCAAATTACCAAAGGTCCTACCGGGGCTTGGCGGCGGACTGCCCGGACTTGGCGGCGGCTTGCCGGGGCTAGGTGGTGGTGCGCCTCGCGGCCTACCAGGCGCGGGGAAAAAGAAAAAATGATCCCCGAACTTGCTACAGAGCGCCTTATCTTGCGCGGTTGGATGCGGGAAGATTTCCCGGCATATGCCGCTTTTTATGGGAATGCCGACTTTACCCGCTACATTGGCGGCCCGTGCACCCCGGCGCAGGCCTGGCATGGCTTTTGCGCCATGATTGGTGAATGGCAATTGCACGGCTTTGGCACCTTGGCCATTGAAGTGCGCGCCAGTGGTGAAACCGCCGGGTATGCCGGCCTCTGGTTCCCGCCGGACATTGACGAGCCGGAGCTTTGCTGGGGGCTTTTTGAGGGGTATCACGGCAAGGGCTATGCCACCGAGGCGGTGCGCCGGGTGCAGGTTTGGGCGCAGCAGGTGCTCGGCATGCCGGCGCTCATGAGTTTTGTCCATCCTGAGAATTTTGCTTCGCGGAAGGTTGCCGAGCGCCTTGGTGCCTATTGCGAAAGTGAAACGGAGTTACGCGGTTCTCCGCGGCTGTTCATGCGGCACGTTTTACCGCTTGCCGAGGTGGAAACCGTTGAAGTTTAAACGAAATTCGAACATCTAACTGGAGTAATCAACAATGGCATTGAAAATCAGACTGGCCCGTCATGGGGCGAAAAAACGGCCCTTCTACCGGGTTGTGGTGGCCGACAGCCGCGCCCCGCGCGATGGCCGCTTCATCGAAAATGTGGGCACTTTTAACCCGCTTTTGCCGAAGGATTCAGAAGAGCGCGTGCATCTCAACGAAGACCGTATCAAGCACTGGTTGGGCGTTGGCGCGAAGCCGACCGACAGGGTGCACCGATTCCTTGATGCTGCAGGCATCTTGAAGCGCGATGCACGCAACAACCCGACCAAGGGTCTGCCGGGCAAGAAGCGCCAGGAGCGCGAAGAAGAAGAAGCTGCAAAAGCCGCTGAAGCTGAAGAGGCCGCGAAGGCTGAAGCAGAAGCCGCCGCTGAAGCACCTGCTGAAGAAGCACCTGCTGAAGAAGCACCTGCTGAAGAAGCACCTGCTGAAGAAGCACCTGCTGAAGAA
>JBPCVY010000038.1:0-15762 GCA_051010055.1 Hyphomicrobiales bacterium
CATCAGGCCCGGTTGTTTGATGCACTGACGGCAACCGGCCAATTGGTGCTTAAAGATGTCCGCTTTGGGTCAAAAGCAGACATCAGGCCAATTTCATTTAATGTCCGCTTTTGCGGGGAAAGCGGACGTGCAGATTTAGGTTTTAGACGGAGCCCCCCTACCCCAAAAAAGTCGGCCTTAGGGGTGTCATTGGTCGAAGGGTTCACAGACTATATTCGTTTTCATCATTACAGCAGTTTCAAGCACGAGTTGCCGGATAGAGCTTTGCAGGCGCTTCGTCCCAATGAACATCAACCAGCACTTCAGTTTTCTGTTCACCTGTAACTAGTATCCAGTTCTAGAAAACCGACCTATAGCCCGAGGGTAAATTGCTGGGCTAATTTGGCGATCTCCTCCGGCGCCATTTCAACTAGTTTGTCGCCATGGTACGGCAAGCGCGCCACTGGTGCAGAAGTCGTTCTGAAGATCTATTCCCAGCAGCGCATCGCTTGACGTCAGTTTCATTTTTTCTCTTTGGCCCTCTTAAGATCCGGCGGTGTAGCTTCATCTGACAGCAACTCGACAGCTTCTGCCAGGGTCATGGCTTTTTGCTCTTTAGAGCCAAGCCGGCGCATGTTGACGGAAACTTCCTCAACCTCGCGCATACCGACAACGAGAATAGCCGGAACCTTGGTTACCGAGTGCTCGCGAACCTTATAGTTGATTTTTTCGTTGCGCGTATCAGCTTCTGCATGCAGTCCGGCAGCGCGCAAGGTATCGCGCACTTGGTACGCATAGTCATCGGCCTCAGACTTGATGGTGCATACCACCACCTGAAGGGGCGCCAGCCATAGCGGGAAGTGGCCTGCATAATGCTCAACCAGAATACCTGCAAACCGTTCGAGGGAACCGAACATGGCCCTGTGCAGCATTACCGGGGTCACCTTGCCGCCGCTGGCGTCGATATAAAAAGCGTCGAACCGTGATGGCAGGTTGAAGTCCACCTGCAAAGTACCACATTGCCAATCCCGGCCAATGGCATCACGCAGCACATATTCAAGTTTGGGACCATAGAACGCCCCCTCGCCTGGATTGTACTCAACTTCTCCGCCGGCAACTTCCACCGCATGCTTGAGCGCAGCTTCGGCCTCGTCCCAAACCTCATCGGATCCAACGCGCTTTTCCGGCCGGTCGGAGAATTTGATCACCACATCATCGAACCCGAAATCTTCGTAGATCGACAACATGAGCCGGTGCACCTTCACGCTCTCTTCGGTGATCTGCTCGTGGGTGCAGAAAATGTGGGCATCGTCCTGTGTGAACGAGCGCACCCGCAAAAGACCATGCAGCGCCCCGGAAGGCTCATACCGGTGCACTTTGCCAAACTCGGAGAACTTGATCGGCAGATCGCGGTAGCTCTTGAGGCCGTTCTTGAAAATCTGCACATGTCCCGGACAGTTCATCGGCTTGAACGCGAAAACCCGCTCATCCTCAGTTTCCGTGGTGAACATGTTTTCGCGGAACTTTTCCCAATGGCCGCTTTCTTCCCACAGGGCGCGGTCCATCATGTCCGGGGAATTGACTTCCGTATACCCGGCATCGGTCTGACGCCGGCGCATATAATCGATAAGGGTCTGGAACAGCGTCCACCCCTTGGGGTGCCAGAAAACAGAACCAGGCGCCTCTTCCTGGAAGTGGAACAGGTCCATCTCCCGGCCCAGGCGGCGGTGATCGCGCTTTTCGGCTTCCTCAAGCGCATGCAGATAGGCCTTGAGCTGTTTGTCATTTGCCCAGGCAGTGCCGTAAATGCGGGTCAGCATCTGATTGTTGGAATCGCCGCGCCAATAAGCACCGGCAACTTTCATCAATTTGAACGCATTGCCGACTTTGCCTGTCGATGGCATATGCGGCCCGCGGCAAAGGTCAAACCAGTCACCTTGCCGGTATATCTTAATTTGCTGGTTCTCGGGAATGGCGTCCAGCAGTTCAACCTTGAAGGCCTCGCCCATATCAGCGAATGTTTGTTTGGTTTTCTCCCGGTCCCAAACTTCCTTAGTGAACGCGGCATCGCGGCCAATGATTTCACGCATCTTTTTCTCAATTGCTTCGAAATCGTCCGGCGAGAACGGCTCGTTGCGGGCAAAATCATAATAGAACCCGTTCTCGATGACAGGTCCGATTGTAACTTGCGTGCCAGGAAAGAGTTCCTGGACAGCTTCAGCCATCACGTGCGCACAATCATGGCGGATGAGTTCCAACGCGGCATCATCATCGCGGATTATGATTTCAATTTTCGCATCTGCCGTAATCGGGTCTGACAAATCGCATAAAACCCCATCGAGCTTCATGGCGACGGCTTTTTTGCGCAGCGAATTTGAGATTGAGGCTGCAACATCGGCGCCGTTCGCGCCGGCTTCTATTTCACTTTGATTGCCATCGGGAAAAGTAAGAACAGGCATAATGATTTCTCCTATCCAGTCCCGCATACGAAGCGGGTGGAATTAAGGCAAAAGCGGCGGTCACAGCCAATGCCGCCGGTTATAATTGGCCGCCTTTTGCCCCGTTTTGGCTGCTTCGTCAAGGCGCGTAGCCCAAAGGGAGCGGTTGACTTGAGCAATCCTTTCAATCCAAATCGTGCCGATGCTCACCTTTGCCGCCGCCGTTTTTTTCATGCTTATCACTCCCGGGCCTGGCGTTCTCACCACCGCCGGGGTTGGGGCAGGTTTCGGCTACCGGCCCGCGCTGATATTTCTCATTGGTCTTTTTATCGGTACGAATCTTGTGGCGCTGGCGGTTGTTTCTGGCCTTGCCGCGGTGATGCTTTCAGTGCCAGTGGTGCGCACGGTCCTGCTCACCGCATCAGCTGCATACCTTCTTTTTCTCGCCTTTCGCATCGCAACTGCCGGTTCGAAAATTAGATTTATCGAGGCAAGTCGCCCGCCCGGTATGCTGGGCGGTGTTCTGTTGCAGGCAATCAACCCCAAAGCCTATGCGGTGAACACGACGCTGTTTACGGGCTTTGCTTTCTGGCCCGGCAACCTGATGGCCGAAACCATCATCAAGTTCGCCATCATAAATGCCATCTGGATCCCTATTCACCTGCTTTGGATGATGGCAGGCGTCTGGCTCAAGCGGCTCGATTTGCCTCACCGCACCCAGTTCGCCATCAACATCTTTATGGCTGTTGCCATGCTGGCAGTCGTTGCCTTGGCGTTCTTACCTTAGTCAGTGAGCTTTCCGAAGTCCCGGTAGCGCCAGATGCGCCAGTCATACCGGTTCACCTTTTCAGGGACATTATCGATGCCGTGGGTTCCCCAAGGATGGCATCGTGATATTCGGAAAAGGCCCAGCCAGAAGCCGGCCCAGGCGCCATGGCTCGCAATCGCTTCTTTGGTGTATTGGGAACATGTGGGCAAATGCCTGCATGTGCGGCCCATTATGGACGACAAAGTAAGCTGATAAACCCGAATCATGGCGATCATCACAAGAGCAATGATGCCCGGCCTGTGTCCAGTGTTTGGACTTTGTGAATTGTCTGTGTCTAGCGGTGCCATAGCAGCCACTGTTTTAACCTGCTGCGGGAATTTCCGCGCCCTCGCCTAGCGCCTGTCCAACAGCATCGCAAACCGCATCAAATGTCAAAAGAGTTGAGGCGTGCCGGGCCTTGAAATCGCGCACGGGCATCAAAACCTCAAGGTCTGACCATTTGCCGTTCGGCGATGGGCCCTCTTCTTTCAACATCGCGTACATTTGGGTGCGGATATCGCGCAGTTCGTCCGCGCTGGCGCCGATAACATGGCGCGCCATAATGGAGGATGAAGCCTGGCCAAGCGCGCACGCCTTCACATCGTGAGCAAACTCACTCACCTTGCCATTTTCCATTTTGACATCAACGGTTACCTTTGAGCCGCAAAGCTTCGAATGGGCGGTGGCCGTCGCATCAGGATTTTCCAACCGCCCAAGGTGCGGAATATCAGCGGCGAACTGGAGAATCTTCTTATTGTAAATCTCGTTCAACATGGCGGCACTATCGCAACTACTCCTCTGGTCCACAATATAAGAATTTCAACCCGCACACCCAAGGCCTGCGGGTGAACCTAATCTGCAATTTATGCGCAGAGCCATCTTAGAAATGTCGCATTTAGCCAATTTTCTGCGAATGCATTGCATGATAAAGCTTGACCGTGATATTTATCTTTACGCTGGCAGCGAAAAAAGGCTAAGGACGCATTTCCGCCGGGTCGAAACGCACAAACACTTCTAAGAGATTGAAGGGAACCGTGCTCCGGGAAACTGGTTAAGACGCGATAGATAACCCGCCTAGTGCCATTTAATAGGAGTGATTTTTATGGATGCGTACGTCGAGAAGGACGGTGTCATCAAAGTTCCGACAGAAGAAGAAGCAAAAGAAGCCGTCCGCACCCTCATTGCGTGGGCCGGCGACGACCCTGACCGTGAAGGGCTGAAAGACACGCCAAAACGCGTGGTAAAGGCTTACAAGGAATTTTTCAAAGGCTACGACGAAGACCCGGTTGCGGTGCTTTCGCGTACTTTTGAGGAAGTTGGCGGGTACGACGATATCGTGATGCTGCGCGATATCGACATTAACTCTCACTGCGAACACCACATGATTCCGTTTATCGGCCGGGCGCACATTGCCTATTTCCCGACCGACAAGGTGGTCGGCATTTCAAAGCTTGCCCGCGTGGTGGAAATCTATGCGCGCCGCCTGCAAACGCAGGAAACCATGACCGCGCAGATTATTTACGCCATCAACCAATCGCTAAACCCAAAAGGTGCAGCGGTGATGATTGACGCGGTTCACCAGTGCATGTCGTTGCGCGGTGTGCAAAAGCGCAATGTGGCAACAATCACCACCCAGTTTACCGGCGCATTCAAGGAAGATCCTGCCCTGCAGGCGCGCTTCCTGGAACTTGTACGCTCGGGCAATCAGGCGGTTTGATCTCCAGAATGTCTTCATCTGAGGAAAGCGCCGCTTTCACTCCAAAATTTTCCGGCGATGGCCTGATCTCAGCCATCGCTACCGATGCCGCCAACGGCATGGTGCTTATGGTTGCCTATATGAACGATGAGGCACTGCGCCTTTCCATTGAAACCGGAGAGGCGCATTATTTCTCCCGTTCGCGCGGTAAAATCTGGCGCAAGGGCGAGACTTCCGGAAACACCCAGAAGATTATCGAAATGCGTACTGATTGCGATCAGGACACGATTTGGATTGCGGTGGAACAAAAGGGCGGCGCGGCTTGCCATACCGGCCGCAAGACGTGTTTTTACCGCGTTGTGGGGGCGGATGGAAAAACCTTGTCATTCAGTAACGATGAGAAGATTTTTGACCCCCACATCGTTTATAAAAAATAGAAAGTTATCTTTATTTCTTAAACCATTCTATCCGCTTTACATGCGGATCAGCACACGCCAGCAGCTGATCTGTGCCATCAGGCCATAACCGCACATTGAGCGCACCACCAAGATTACTCGAAACATCAAGATCAAACCGAAACCACGCCAAGGGGTGCTTTGCATCAGCCCGGCTGCCCGCATTTTCCAGCAATGACAGGATTTTCTCCTGAGCAAGTTCGGGAAAATAGTGGAATGCGATTGTGTGCATGACCACCCTGCAGATGCCCTCTTCCGGCTCTTTCGCCAGCATTGTTTCCAGCCATTCTTCCGCGCTTGCCTTGTCGATTTGCGGTGGAACTTGGCGGGCAATATCGATTGCAGCGCGCATGCGGCCCAAGCGTTCGGGCTGATCAGCCCAGATATAGGCCAGGAGCCGCAGGCGATCCTGATGCAATGTTACATCCAAGGGCGCAATGTCAACACCGCATCTGGCTGCAATCTGAAAATTGCCGGATGGCGCTGGCGGGCCTTCCCACTGAGGTGAAAGCTGAAGTTTTGAGCCATTATTACCTGTTTTCAGCCCGCCAAGCTGGTAGCCGTAATGATCCACCATGAGATTAAGGCCAGCGCTTGTTCCCAGCTCATAAAGGGCGCAGGGAAGCCCCGTTTGCGCGGATACGTGCAAAAGCCCGGCCATTAGAACCGCGGAACGGGCAACTTCATTTGTCTGCGGCGGCAACTCCAGCCATTTGGCAATTGCCCCATCACACTCTGCAATGGCTTCACGCAGACCAGCCTTGAATTCGCTTTCGGAAACTTCGTTCGGGGGAAAAATACGCTCCAGCGCCGGGCAGTTACCTTGCAGTTTCATTGCGTGGATGGCGCCGGCAAATCGGGCTGCCAGGGCATCAACATCTACCGCCGGGTTTCCGGTCCAGTCCAAAATTAAAGCGCCTGTTTTGCTGGTTCTGTCGAGTATTTCAAAACCGGCCAAACAAACCCGCGCGGTGAACAGTGATCCAAGCTTGCGGCACCATTTAGCCTGGGTGAAGAACGCTTCTCGAATAGCGTCCGTTGGGGGGTCAGTTGAATCTGAGGTCGGACTCAATGCGAAACGCTCTTTTCCGGTCCGTCGTGCTCATTACGGTGAAAGCGAAGTCAAGCGCCGTTGTAATGAACGCACCGGCACTGGCAAGCAGCGTGTCTTTGTGGGAATCCCATTCATCGCCTTGGGTTCCAAGATAGGCCTGTCCCAGATCGCCTCCGAAAATGAGCGCTGCTGCCCATTCAATGTGTTCGAACGCGGTTGACATCACCACCACCAGGAAAAACGGCAGGAGGTATGACCATCCGCCACGCAAATTGGCAAAGCGCACCAGCACTTCGCGCAAAGGATAAGCCAATAGCAAGCCGAAGGAAAAATGCACCACACGGTCATAATTGTTGCGCTCCCAGCCCACCAGATCATTGAACGAAAACCCAAAAGCAGACCGGGACCACTCATTATATGGAACCAACGCATAGGTGTGGTGGGCGCCAACCGAATGGAGACAAAGAAACACAAAAATCAAGGTGTTTGACGTCTTGCTGAGGCACACGCTTTTCCAGCTTATGGCCATGACAATCGCGAAAGCGATAACCAACATGTTCTCAAGCAGCCAGTCCGCGAAATAGTGCGGATTGACGGCGGAAAGAAGCCAGACGGCCCCATAAGCAACCGTAAGTAACAATCGATAACTGCGATCACTCATGCGCCCCAACCCAACCTGCCACGCTTGAACATCACTCTTGCAGAAATGCAAAACCCGTCAACCTTCAAGGGTCAACGGGTTTCCAACCCAACCACTTTCCAGCCGACAGCCATTAATCCTCGCGCGGCTGTTTCCAGGAATAATAGGCAAGGGTTAAAGCAAACGATGTGGCGCCAACCACGGAAATGATCAAAAAAAGAAGCTCCATATTCGTCATATTATTCTCCTGTTAATGGCAATGTGCCTATCCTTTCACCAACGTGGAATGGCGCCATGATCTAGATCAATTGGGCGCATACCCGGGAGAAAGAACATGGGAAGGCCCATGTGGTTGTCAGGGCTTACGCGGCAAATTTCAGGTGCAGGTGGACCAATCAAAAGCTATGGTTCTGACATGCCTGCCGAGCCATCAGGAACAACAATGCCACCACGCCCGAAGATCGGGCTGGCCCTTGGCGCAGGCGTTGCCCGTGGCTGGAGCCATATCGGCGTTATTCAAGTACTGGAAGAAGCAGGTTTCGCGCCTGACGTTGTTGCCGGCACCTCTATCGGCGCACTTGTCGGAGGGTGCTATGCAGCCAGGAAACTTCCCGAACTTGAGGAGTTTGCGCGCGGGCTGACCCGGGGTCGCGTTTTCCGGCTTCTCGATTTGGCATGGAGCCGGTCTGGCATGCTGTCCGGCGACAAGTTGCGTGAACTTCTTGACCAGGCTCTCGGCGAAACCCGCATCGAGCATCTCGAAAAGCCCTTCATTTGCATCGGCACTGAGCTGTTGACGGGCCATGAAATCTGGCTGCGCTCGGGCAGGTTGTCCAAAGCCATCAGAGCGTCATATGCCCTGCCGGGTGTTTTCACACCGGTGTTCTTCAAACAATTCTGGCTGATTGACGGCGCGGTCGTGAACCCAATTCCGGTTTCTGCCTGCAGGGCCCTCGGCGCGCGGCTGGTGGTTGCGGTAAACTTGAACAATGACGTGTTTGGTGGAACCGTTATCCAGGCCCCGGAGATCGAGCAGATAAACGGCACCGGAAGCAACAACTTTGCAAGTTCGGACCCGTCTCAACCGCAACAGAAAAGTTTCCTGCGCCAGATGTTTGCCGGCAGCGAGGCCGATACTCCGGGCTTTACCACCGTTCTGATGGCAGCTTTCAACATTTCACAAGACCGCATGGCCCGCTCGCGCTTGGCCGGCGATCCGCCTGATATCTCGGTCAATCCTTTGGCGCATGACATTGGACTTTTTGATTTTGACAAGGCAGCTGAGGCAATCGAAGCAGGCCGGGATGCAGCACGCAAGGCCTTACCAGAAATTGAGCGGCTTATAACCGTGCTGAATACAGCCTCACACATGCAAATCGGTAATGACAGATAGGCCGAAACCCACTCCGCTAAACCTGCCCATCCTGCTCCAGCGTGCTAGCGCGGTGCCTGAGTGGATCAAACCTGTCGAATACAAACAGTCCAACAAGAAAGCCGCCAAGATGGGCCTGCCAGGCAATGGACACACCATCGGGGGCGAACATGTTCCCAGCGCCGGTGAAAATCATCAAACCAATCCATACAGCCAGAAATGTCAGCGCCCGTCGCGATCGCAAAAGTTCTGAAAGGGTCAATGCCCGCACGGTCGCCGGGTCTTGTCTGTGTACTGCAAATATCGACTGAGGTTGCGCAAACAACAGCCGCACTGCGCCTGCCATCTGACCGGAAATTGCACCAGATGCGCCGATAACCGGCACGAATTCGCCCCAGTATGAAAAGAGGTGCGCCAATGCCCCCCCTATTCCGGCAAGTGCGCTGAACATCAAAAAGCGCACTGCACCGAACCGTTTCGCCAATACAGAGCCAAAAGCCGCCATAAACAGTACGTTGATGCC
Source organism: Hyphomicrobiales bacterium (assembly GCA_051010055.1). GTDB lineage: Bacteria > Pseudomonadota > Alphaproteobacteria > Rhizobiales > CAJQND01 > CAJQND01. The sequence continues at coordinate 8,966 of JBPCVY010000038.1, forward strand.
CAAGTGAAGCCAGTCCGCATGAAGGAACATGTGGGTGATGAAGCTCCAGAAATCAGCTCCAACCCCACCCGGCATCGCAAACTCCGCACCGCCATAACGCGCCGGAATAAATGCCAATGCCAAAACTGTCCAATCTGCCGTTTGCTTGGGTAAAAACTGAATGACCAGATGCACGGCAATCAAAACGGCGCCGAGAGCCAAAACCACCGCTGGCGCATTAATTGCAGGCTCGGACTGCGCACGCCCGGAAGGCTCTTTGTTGTTACTGAATGCGTCCATGAATGCTACCGTTTTCGAGAAGAGTGCCAAATCGGGTCACCGGCCGTTGACGGAACCTGAACTGTGCCACATTGGTATCGCTTGTCGCTGTGATTTGCCAGCCGCATTCGGTCAAGTACCAATTTTTTCTCCTGCCGGTAAACCGGGCAAAAGGTTGGCGCAAAACGGCACAATATTCCCTCCTGAAAAATTGGCACGAACTGTGCATGAGATTTTCCAATTAATTTGTTGGTCGGTGACGTCCGGTGGGGATGAAGTCAGGCAAAGGGGATACTTGATATGATTACGAAACGGCAGATAAACGCCGAAAACCCAATTCGGCTCATAGAAAACCAAAAACTCTTCGACCATTGGCAAAGCGTCCGTTTCGGCCCCTGCGCAGCAAAGCGCCGTAATCTCAATATGCGCACCCTGGCCCCGGTTTTGGGGCACATCGCCATTCTCGAGCGCAATGAAACCGGTGACCGATTCCACTTCCGCCTGGCCGGAACTGAGTTGAGGAACTATTTCGGCCAAGAACTCACCGGGCTTGATTTTCTCTCCTCCTGGGGAAAGAACGACCGCGCAGCATTGGCCACGGTGCTGAAAATGGTCCTTTCAGACGCCCAGCCGGCAATCGTGCGCTTCGTTGTCCAATCGGACACCAGGCGTAGCGAAGTGATCGAAGCGCTGTTTTTGCCAATGGCAGAGACCGGCCAATTGTTAGCCTCGTTTGCAATGCCGTTCCAGCCCTATTGGATCGGCTCACAAAAAATCGCAAAGCAATGGGTCCTGTCGATCCGCACAGTCGACAAAGGCCGGGTAACAACTGATATGGCGGGCTATCCGCAAGAAGAATTCCAGCCAAACCACAATGAACCGGTCGTTCTCGTTTCGACTGACCGTGATGGCACAGGAAATGTCACCTGGCCCGGATTTAAAGTCATTCCAGGAGGGCGTAAATGAAACTGGTTAAGAACAGCGCCGGTTTAACCTTACGTTTACAAGCACAATCTAAAATTCTTACTGAGTAATTCTGTGTAAATTCGCACACTAATTGGGTTGTAGTTGCAAATGGCGGCACCAGAGCCGAAAACAGTCAGAGAGGGCAAACGGGTGTCCAAACCAAGCTCCCTAAATCTTTCAGGCCGGTACATGAACCCCGATCATGAAGAATTCATGTGCTCACTCGAAGCAATTGAGTTGCCGGATATCAGGCTGGTGAGCGATGGCGATTTCGAGGAAGGCGCTCGCATTGTTGTCTACCTTGAAGCATTGGGCCGGCTGGAAGGCGATATCAAAGAGAAAACCGACAGCGGATTTGTTCTCAATGTGGATCTCTCCAAGCCGCGTTTGGTCAAAATCAACGACAAGCTGAGAGCGTTGCAGAGCCGAGACGACGATGACGGTGACGAAATCCGGCGCCATAACAGGTTCGAACCGGCAAACCAGACATCGCACCTGACCTTGTCGGACGGGCGCACCTATCCTTGCGAAGTGGTTGATATCTCCATTAGCGGTGCTGCGATCAATGTTGAGGTTATCCCCTCAATCGGTACGTATGTAATGCTGGGTAAAATGCGCGGTCGCGTAACGCGTATCCTCAACGAAGGTATTGCAATCGAATTTGTCCGCATGCTGGACAAAGACGCGCTTGATCAAAATCTTAGCTGATCATTCTCACAATTTGGCAAAAAGAACAGGCGGGATTGTCAGTCCCGCCCGGGAACTATTTGCTGCACCTTTTAACGCCAGGCGCCAGCTATGAGGCACCTGCCCCTTCAGGCGCGCTTGCCGGTGATTTCACGGCGCTAGAATCTTCATTAAGCGATTTGACGATGCCATAGGCCATCAACAGCATGATAACGCTTACCGGCAGTGCGGCAGCAATGGAGGCTGTTTGAAGAGCCTTCAACCCGCCAGCCAAGAGCAGAACGGCGGCGACAAAGCCCTCGCCCAATCCCCACACGACGCGGAAGCGTTGCGGCGGCTCATCATCACCCATGGAAAGCATGGTGGTAATCACCAGCGTTCCGGAATCAGATGAGGTGATAAACCAGGTCGCCAGAAGGAAGGTGGCCAGGAATGCCATCGCCCAGTTCAGCGCGTAGATGCCGGTCATCCTGTCGATAGTGCCATAGAGCGCAGATGGCAGATTCCAATCACGCACCAGTTGGGCAACGCCCGCTGTGCCGACGCCACTTGCGGCGTTCAACTCCATAAAAATGGCGTTGCCACCAAAAATGCAGAGCCAGAAAAAGGCAATCGTCGTGGAGACAAACATCACACCGACCATGAACTCACGGATTGTGCGGCCACGGCTGATGCGGGCAATAAACATGCCCACGAAAGGCGCCCAGGAAATCCACCAGCCCCAATAGAAGATCGTCCAGCCGCCCTGCCAGGCAGCATCACCCTTGGAGTTGAAAATCTGGAAACCCATGGGGATCACATGCCAGAGATAATCGCCGGCCGTGGATACGAAAAAGCCCATGAGCCATTGGAACGGCCCGCCAAAGAGGAAGTAGGCAAGCAAAACAACCCTCAACCAAATGTTCCATTCAGAGATGATGCGGATGCCGTTTCCGACGCCAGAAACCGCTGAAAAAGTCGCAACCACTGAAATGACGGCAATCAGGATAACTTGTGTCACTATGCCAGGATCGACCCCGAACAGATGGTTAAGACCGGTCGCCATTTGGCTGACACCAAGGCCAAGCGAAGTTGCAACACCAAAAACTGTTCCGAAAACCGCAAGCAAATCAACGCCATGGCCAATCGGCCCATATATCTTGTCACCAATGACCGGATAAAGTGCAGACCGTAAGGTAAGGGGTAGGTTTTTGCGGAAGCCAAAATAGGCCAGACAAAGCCCGATCATCACGTAAACCGCCCGGCCATGGAAGCCCCAATGGAAGTAGGTAACACGCATGGCCACAATGGCCCGCTGATCGGTCATCTCCGTGAAGCCGGCATTATCAGCGAACGGGTTGTTCGGATAACCCCATGGCTTAATGTTGTCGAAATAGAACATCGGCTCGGCGATGGAAAAGAACAATAAGCCAATCCCGACACCTGCCGAAAACAACATCGCAAACCACGAAAAATTTTTGAATTCAGGCTTTGAATCATCGTCGCCCAGCTTGATGTGCCCATGCTTTGACAGCATCAGGTAGATGCAAACAAAGAGCATGACGGTGACAGCGCTGATGTAATACCAGTTCAGTGCGCTTTCGATTCAACCGCGTATCGCGGAGTAAATCCCGTTGGCAAACTCAACATTGAGCGCAGTGAAAACCACAAAGGCGACCACCATTCCCTTGGCGGCCAGACCCATACCAGGATGCAGCCCTTTCCAAATACCGTCTTGGGCAACAATATCTTTGGAATTGTTCGGTTGATTTTCAGGCAACTTTCCCTCCCCCGCAAAAGTTCCTATAGCTTCAGAAAACTCTCAAAATTCAAATCACTACAAAACAGCTCAACTCTACCTACCACTTTAGTCTAACGCAAATTGGCCAGTGGATATGCTGATTTCTGACGCCTTTACAGTATTTTGCGACAATTTATTGCAGTTTCAGGCAAGTCTTACACCCCTCGGAAACCACCCCTCCGGTCCGCTTATGGTTTCCAAATCGCTACTGAAAACCGCTCAAGTTGAAATGAATTTTCCCAACAGATTCAACGCTATATAAAAAGCGATATGCCATCCTCTGCGCTAAATTCGGGCAAGGGGCGTTTGAATGGTTTCCAAGCTGGCAAAAATGGCGGCGTTTGTTTCGGTAATGGGAATTACCCATGCCGCACCCTCCATTGCTGCTGAAAAATTGTTCAATTCTTCCAGCAATCTCACCGCGAAATATGCCCGTGAAATGGGCGCCACTTTGCCTCCTAAGGGCTGGGTGGAATTCTGCCGGGGCGCGCCGGAGAATTGCCGTGGCGGTGTTGGCTCGCGTATTCGCGTCAAACTCGACAAACAGCGCTGGCGCGAGCTTGATGACGTCAATGCCTATGTGAACAACGCTATCGAGCCGGCCACCGACCTGGAAGTCCACAACCTCGAAGAGCACTGGGCTATCCCTGAGGAACGCGGTGATTGCGAGGACTATGTACTGTTGAAACGCCAGCACCTGATGAGTCTTGGCTGGCCCCGCGAAGCGCTCCTTATCACTGTGGTGCTGGATGAGGAAAAGGAAGGCCATGCGGTTCTTACCGTCATTACGGACAAAGGGGAGTTCGTTCTCGACAACCAGAACCGGCAGGTTCTGTCGTGGACCGGCACCAATTACCAATTCATCAAGCGCCAGGCACAGGTGAACCCGGCGCTTTGGGTAGCGCTCGACCCGCTTGCATCGCGGCGCTTGCGCAAAACTTCGAGCGAAAACCGCATGGGGGAAGGCAGATAGGAAAATCTCCTCTAATGCCTGGTGCGGCTAGCTACGGGACCCGGTCAGCGTCCCCCTCCCCCATCTCCAGATGACCGGGCCTCACGCCGGTTTCGTCCCACCCGAAACCGGCCACCCCCGCCAAGCCACAAGCTTGGCGGGGTCTTTTTTGAACAGCAAGATTTCTGCCGGCTATGTCTAGAAAAATAACCACGCGGCAAACTGGGCGCGCAAGGCATATTCCTTGCGCTTTCGGCAAATTGAGGTCGGCTTCACAATAATCGCGCCGTCCTCAAGCTCTTCATTACACCCGCCAAGTTCAGGCTGGGCGTAGCCATCGACGAAGTTCTTGCCGTTCGTTTTTTGCGCATACATGATTTCCCAGCCCATGCGCATCTGCCGCAGTGGCTGCCAGATAATGTTGGCATGGGCGGTGTACATATGGCTCCAGGTGATATTGCCGCCGGTCATGTTTCTGTCGGAAGGGTCGACAAAGCCAAACTGGGTGTTGAAACTGGTTTCGTTATTGATGTCGAAGGAAAGCCCCACATAGCCGCCCCACCCGCGACCTGCCTGCAGGCTGTTGCGAATATCATCATCAGTTGGCTCGCTCTCAAACCGCCAAATATCGGAACCGGCCCCGACAATGCGCGTGACAAGGCCTTCAGAAAAACTGACATTCCCGGTAAGCGTCGCGTAATCATCAAGGTTTATATTTGCGCCTGCAGAAACCACCCAGCCGACTTTGTTCTTATTGTTCCACAGTCCGGGGTCTTTGAACGGGCCTGGCTCATCACCAAAACCATCTTCGGGAATATCCTTGGCCGCAGTTCTATCAACGTTATGCTGGGAGATTTCGCCGCCGATAAAAAACTGATGGCCGAATTCGGCGTGATACATCATATGGCCGCCAAAGGCCGGCAGATTGGGCGTATTAGGCACGCTGTAGGCTGTTCCCAGGGTTTCACCGGCAAAGCAGGTTGAAAAACCGGTAACCGTGAGCGTGCACAGTGCAACTTGCCGGTAGCCGCCTTGGGAATTGGACGGATTTTGAATGCCGAACGCAAACAATAAGGGGCCGTCTTGATATTGCAGGCGTACCTGCTCGCGGCGCGATGCGCCCGGTGAGCCAACCGAGCCACCGAAATCAACCAGAGGTACACCAGTAAAAACATCATACCCTAGGCGCCAGTAGCGGCCAATGCCCAGCGTCCAGTTCGGCGTCATATCCCATTCGCCCCAGGCATGGCGAAGCCGGAACCCGCGTCCGGCATTGTAAAAATCACCCTCAATCAATGTCCGGATATCGCCGATCGCTGTATTGGTAGAAGAACGTATGCGGAAGCGTGTTTGCTGGGCAGTGGTTTGAAATCCCTGGTCTTTCTGCAAACGGTAATCAATGCCAATCCCGGACGTGAAAGTCGGCCCCAGACTTTCCTGATCAAAATCAAAAATAAAATCGCCTTTGACATAACCTGAAACGCTCACCTGGGTGATGGGGGCTGGCACGTCCGCGCTTGGGGAAATCAAAAACGTATAGCCGCGGTCGGAAGGCATGGCGCCTTCCTGCTTGCGATCAACGTTCCAGTCAGCCAGAGCGCCCTGGCCGGTGAAAATTGAAACAGGCTTCAAGGGTTGCGGTGGCGCTGTGCCTTGATCCTCAAGCTCCGTAACCCGGCTTTGCAAGGCTTCGATTTGGGATTTGAGGTCATCCAAATCGCCGGCGCGCGCATGAGCGGCAAGCGCCGCAACCGCCGCTCCACTCAGTATAAATGTCCGAACCAGCCGACCGTTTAACACCGTAATTCTCCCCAGCAGAGAATCTGACCAGGCACGTAAAATTCGGCGCTCGAACGCTTTGTTAGCGGCACCGCCTACGTCATACGTTTTGCTTGGGCGTAATCCTCAGGGCATCTGCCCGCAAATTCAATGGGATATCAGAGTGCGGATGGGTGTTTTTTCCCGTATGTGACCAAAATACCACAAACCAGAAAGCCGGCTTTGCCGATTTTTTATTCCTGCTCGATGGGTTGCAGGCCCTTGGCGTAACGCTGCCAGTTTTTGACATAGTGGGCCGCTGCACGTCCCATCGCATCAACTTCTTCATCGCTAAGAATGCGCACGACTTTACCAGGCACACCGACAACCAACGCC
>JBPCVY010000039.1:0-4602 GCA_051010055.1 Hyphomicrobiales bacterium
TGCGCCTGTTCCGATTGCCCGTGGTGAGCAAACACTTTCCGTTAACGTAAACATCACCTGGGAAATCAAGTAGGCTTTATCACTTTCGAGCATTTTCGACGCATTTGCGGGGAATTTTGGACACCAAAGCAGCCCGCGCGATGAATCACAACAGGCCCTAGACCGGGGGCTCGTAGACATCCTGTTTGCGGGCAATCCCCCGCAGCTCCCAGATGCCGGCAGGGACGAACTCAAGCTCATCCCTTAAACGGTCGCGGAAATCACTGGATACAAGAAGGCGCCGCTGCAGCTCACCGCATAAATCGGTGAGCCTGCTGGCAATGTTGACGCCCTTTCCGATAACAGTGAAATCCAACCGCTGGCCGGAACCGACATTGCCATATGCCGCATCACCAATATGAAGGGCGACTTTCACGTCAAACCGCGGGCCGGGGCCGCGTTGGCGCTCCCGGTTAACTGCGTCCAAAATATCGCGGGCAGCAGCAAGGGCATTTCTGCACGCTTGTGCCTCGGTATCCTCCCCCGTCCGAAAAATGGCGAGCACTCCATCACCGATGAACTTCAAAACCTCTCCGCCATTTGCCTCAACCCCCGGCACGATGCAGTCGTAGTAGCGGTTGAGAAACTCGGCAACCTCGTCAGCTTTCATCGCCATTGAATGAGACGTGAAACCGCGCATATCCACAAACAGAATTGCTGAACGTATGCGCATGATTTCACCACGGTGAATATCGCCGCCGAGTATGAGCTTTTGCGGCTCCCGGCCCACATATGTTTTCAAAACCGTGGCTATCCGGTTGTTGAGCGCTATCACCTCCGCGGTTACCCGCAATGCCGGCATAATCGCGCGTAACAACGCGATATCAAACTCGGAAAATCCCTCAGCGTTGCATGTGGCGAAGGTTACCGCGTTGGCATTGGTTGAGCGGAACGGCATGGGCACACAGAGATATTGCGCGAACCCATCTGCCTTCAAATCCGGGACAATTCCGAACATATTGTCGGGCGTGTCCGCCAGCCACAGGTTTAGCCACTCGCCGGATTGATGTACGTGATGGAGCGGGCTGGCCTCGTACATCTCCGCAGTTACGGCGCCATAGGGAAAAATACGCTGCTCAGATGCATCACCCGGGTTCCAGAACCACCCAATGCCTGAATTTTCTGAATGGAGCACTTCCACAGACAGGGCCGCCCGGTCGAGCGGAACACCGGCATCCAGCAGTCGCTCACAAAAACCATCAAATGCAGCTCCTGCATCCTCAACAAGAGCTGCCTCATTCACGAGCCAATCGCGGATGGGAACGGCCTGCTCCCACACCCGCGCAGACAGCATGAATTCTGCAATGCCCGGTTCCGAGCCCTGTAGATTTTCGGTTTCTAATTGAGTTCCGGCAGCCAATAGCGCGCCCCGCAAATGTTTGTCGCTTGGGATAGTACGTAAGAACTGCCTTGTTTGGTTTCACGACACAAGTTCGTGAGTTATCGCATGCCTCAAATACATATGGGAGCAAACATCTGCAACGCGCGGCCCTGCGCTATTTTTCAACCGCAATCAGCAGCAGTTGCTCCATTCTTTGACGGGCCAGCTTCGCTTTGCACTCATTGATAATAAGCGGCTGTATCGAGCCGCCCGCATATTCAAGGCCAGCCAGTTTGCAATGTGCGTCCCGGAAGGACGCCCAACTCTTTTGTGCCAGCGAGAGCACATCCACCCGGCTTTGCGCTCCCGCGGCTGCTTCAGATTGCTTATCCAGATTACTCAGAAATTCTGTAGCGGTGCTGAGAGCAACGGATAATGCCTTGTCCGCGCGTTCCAATTCTTCCTTCATGCACAGGTTGATCTCTATTTGGGTTGCGGCATTCTCACAGCCAGAAGCTGCCGCCTGTTCGGAAATGGAAACCGCGGCAAAAAACGCCAGTGCTATTATCGGTTTAAGTTTTTGCATTGGTCAGCTGGAAATCCGGAATGTTTCTCAAACTACAGAGCATTTTATCAACGAGCCCTATAAGCCCCGAATACAATGCCAATCAACTGCACATGGTCTCAGTTGATCTTTACGCATAATCTCCGGTATTCAGCTAAACAGCTCTTCCAATACCGGCATTATTTCTACCCTTCTGCCGTTTGCAAAGTCCGGGCGGTAGCTGGGCTTTTTAACAGGATAGTCTGTAGCATATCCGCTGTTCTACCACCGGCCGTCAAAAAACAAGTCTCTTTCGGCTTTTCTGCGCTTGATAATCGATTTTGGTTTCGACCAATTCATGAAAGCTTTCCGGGCTGCTGCAATTTGCCCGGCTTTCCACAATTTCGCCCATGAGGCGCGCCGGATGCCGCCGGTGTTGTAGTGAAATGACAATGCAGCCCCAAACTGCGCTTCCGTCAGTGCATGCCCTTGAAAAACATCTTCAACCGCAGGGGCATATTTGTTTCTCACAACCCATTCAAAAACTTCAAAACAACGCTTCAATTCTTGAATATTGTCTTTGTAGCGGGATAAACCTGATGGCCAGAGGAATTGGTAATGCCAATACTCCATGTCCAAACATCAACGGCATCCAAATAAGCCTCCCGAACAACTCCCTCATGCGCAACAAGTTCAGCGGCGACTTTGGTGTAATTCTATTTGCCATTTAATGTTCCCCTTCCTTTTTTTTAGTCACCTAGTAGATGACGCAAAATACAGATTAACAACCCAAGGATCTATTTCAATATTTTTTCTATTTTTACGTGTTTTTATTGTATTTTAAAAGCATATTTTTATTGAGAGAAACTGGCGTCAAAATTGATGAAGCTGTTATGGTGGTACCGCGCGCAGCCCTGTTGGCGCACGGGTAAGCGGGCTGCGCTTTAGGCAGCCCTAAAAGAACAAAGGCGTGCGGAAATCTAGTTATCCAGGAAGCTGCGGAGCTTGCGGCTTCTGCTCGGGTGTTTCAGCTTGCGCAGGGCCTTGGCTTCGATTTGCCGGATACGCTCGCGGGTAACCGAGAACTGCTGGCCAACCTCTTCCAGAGTGTGGTCCGTGTTCATGCCGATGCAAAAACGCATGCGCAGAACGCGCTCTTCGCGCGGCGTCAAACTGGCGAGCACACGGGTCGTGGTTTCGCGCAGGTTCGACTGGATGGCCGCATCGATAGGCAGAATTGCGTTCTTGTCTTCGATGAAGTCGCCGAGATGGGAATCTTCCTCATCCCCGATTGGCGTCTCAAGCGAAATTGGCTCCTTGGCGATTTTCATTACCTTGCGCACTTTTTCCAGCGGCATGGCCAGCTTTTCAGCCAATTCTTCCGGGGTCGGCTCGCGGCCGATTTCGTGCAGCATCTGACGGCCCGTACGCACCAGTTTGTTGATGGTCTCGATCATATGCACCGGAATACGGATGGTGCGGGCCTGATCGGCAATCGAGCGGGTAATGGCCTGGCGAATCCACCATGTGGCGTAAGTGGAGAACTTGTAGCCGCGGCGGTATTCAAACTTATCCACCGCCTTCATGAGGCCGATATTGCCTTCCTGGATGAGGTCAAGGAACTGCAGGCCGCGGTTGGTGTATTTCTTCGCAATCGAAATCACCAGGCGCAGGTTGGCCTCCACCATTTCCTTTTTGGCCTGGCGGGCTTCACGCTCGCCTTTTTGAACAGAATGGACAATGCGGCGGAATTCTGCAATCTCCAGCCCGGTTTCAGAGGCAAGCTGGTGGATTTCATCACGCAAAAGCTTGATCTGATCACGCTCGGCGTGAACGAATTCTTTCCAGTTGTTCTTGGTAAGCCGGCCAACGCGGCGCATCCAGTTGCGGTCCAGTTCTTGGCCACGATACTGCTTCAAGAACTCATCGCGTGGCACGCCGAAGCTGTCGGCGGCACGCAAAAGGCGCCCTTCCAGCGAAATCAGGCGTTTGTTGATGTCGTAAAGCTGCTCAACCAGCGCTTCAATACGGTTATTGTTGAGCGACAGGCTTTTCACGGACGCGATAATGTCTTCGCGAAGCTTTTTGTAACGGCGCTCCTGGGAGGAGGACAGGGTTTTGTTTTCACCCACCTGCTGGTCCTGAAGCCGGCGCAGTTTTTTATAATCAGATGCGATGAGATCGAATGTCTCGACAACCTTGGGCTTGAGCTCAGCTTCCATGGCTGCGAGGGAGAGGTTGTTTTCCTCATCCTCGTCATCATCTTTTTCCTCGCCCTCTTCGCCTTCTACCTGATCTTCTTCGGTTTCATCTTCGGTTTTTTCTTCTTCGGCTTCTTCGGCTTCATCACTGGTGGGCGCTTCGGGAATTTTCTTTGCGTCCGGGCCAGCATAAGTGGCTTCGAGATCGATAATGTCGCGGAGCAAAATCCGGCCTTCGTTCAATTCATCGCGCCAGATAATAATGGCCTGGAAAGTAAGCGGGCTCTCACACAAGCCCGCAATCATTGCCTCGCGGCCAGCCTCGATTCGTTTGGCAATGGCGATTTCGCCTTCACGGGACAAAAGCTCAACCGAGCCCATTTCGCGCAGATACATGCGGACAGGATCGTCGGTGCGTTCAATCGGCTCAGATGCGGACTTGGCGACTTTGACGGGCAGTCCGGCCTCAACCTTTTTGGCGGTTTCGGCCACATCTT
>JBPCVY010000040.1:0-4749 GCA_051010055.1 Hyphomicrobiales bacterium
TATCACCACTGCACTAAGGAGTGATGGAATTTGCAAAAAAAAATTTGGTGAAGCATGTTCTGGCTGAAGTTCCAACTCAGGGCTGGAAGGCGGTTGAGGCCGGTGCTCCAAATCAAAAAACTGGGCAAAAACAATTGAATTCTACAAAGACAATGGTTTTAAAGAAGTAGATCCGCGCACTAATTTCACGTTCTGAGCGAATTACCCAACACAAACAACGGAGCGCGGGCAGCCCTCATGATCCGTGACGCGAAGGCGTCTTCCATCAAGAGTGGCCCCGCAATATCGGCCAGAACCATGTCCGGTTGGGCAGCTGAAAGATTGGACAGTATCCATTCCTTATCGCCGGTGTCGAAATATTTGAACCGGACATCATTGGCGCCCACTAAAATCTCCTCAGCCCGCGCGGCGATTTCGATTTGCTCATCCTTGCCGTCGGCAACGATGTGAACTTCAATGCTATGCCGAGTTTCCTCTGCAATCTGCCCGCCCAGTGCAACTGCGGAAAGGGCGGTTTCATCGCCATCATCGATCACGATAATGGGCCCAGGCTCTGGCGAAAGCTGCGTTGAAATCAATACAAGGCCCGCGCCCGTGGATGCTATGGCCCGGCTCGTTGCAAGAAATTCTTCCAGCCCCTCCATCACTTCAGAACGGTTCAGGAGAATCACATCGCCGCGCTTAATCTGTGCACCGATTTCGCGGTTAGTTTCCGCCGACATGTGGACAACTTCGCACGAAAGAGGTGTGCCGCCGGTTTCACCTTCCAATGCACGTTTGCAAACAATGAATTCCTTATCTTGCGCCGTTTTAATCTGGGTCTTGGAGGTGGTTTTAACCGGCACACCGCCGGACCCCACTACAATGGCGCCAGGGATTTTCGGTAAAGCTTTCACCCTTTTATCAGCCATGAATATGCCGCGCACTGTTGCGTTGAACGCCTTCGCCAGCACGGCTGCGGTGTTTGCGGAAACTTCAGCGTCTGACCGGTTGCGCATGGCGACCAAAACCCGCTTCACAACAATGGATTCCTGCAGCGCCATCACACTTCCGCGCCTTGGTTTCGGTCTTTGTCATCGCTGCGGGCGAATTTTTTCCGTTGCAGTGCGAATGCGCGCAATCGCTCTTCCACCCGCCCGTTAATTGTATCGGCCGGGAACTTCCCGTCTTCTCCCCGTATGCCGGCTACCATACCCGTCAGGTTCTCGATGGCCTCATCAACTGATTTTACAGCACAGACGTGAAACTCACCCTTTCTCACAGCAGCGGCAACATCGGGTCTTATCATCAGGTTCTTTTTGTTGGTCTCTGGAATGAGAACTGTTTGCTTTCCGGTGAGCCCGCGTGCTGCACAAATGTCGAAAAAGCCTTCGATTTTCTCGTTCACCCCACCAATCGCTTGAACTTCACCGTTCTGGCTGACGGAGCCGGTGATGGCGTGGGCCTGCGACAGGGGCACACCAGAAAGGGCAGACAATAAGGCGCATAGTTCAGCGCAAGATGCGCTGTCACCATCAACACCGCCGTAGGATTGCTCGAACACCAGGCTTGCCCACAATGAAATGGGGACATCCAGGGCAAATCTGGAGGACAGATAGGCGGTTAAAATGAGTACACCCTTGGAATGCAGAGGGCCGCCTAGTTCAACCTCACGCTCAATATCGATGAGTTTGCCGGTGCCCATTCTGGCGCGGGCTGAAATGCGGGTAGGGCGGCCGAAACGAAAATCGCCAATGCTCAATACTGACAGCCCGTTTATCTGGCCAACCTGCGCGCCATCGGTTTCGATGTTGATGAAATCACGGGTAATCGTTTCATGGGACTTTTCCTGAATGCGGCTGGAGCGGTGCGTCTTTTCTTCAACCGCCCGTTCCACATCCTTCAACGATATTTGCCGCCGGTTACTGGAATCTGCCCAGTGGTTTGCCTCGCGCATGATATCGGCAAGTGGCCGGATGTGCAGCGACAAGCGCTCAACGTCATCGGCATTGCGCATTGCCTCATCAATCAGGTGGGCAACTGCAGCGCGGGCAATCGGCTTCAAGCTGTTTTCGCGCGCAATGCTGGCAATGAGCCGCGCATAGGCGGTGAGATTATCCGGATTGCGTTCAAACTCCTCTTCAAAGTCTGCCGCAACCTTGAAGAGATCTTTGAAATCCGGGTCGTGATTGACAAGCAAGTAGTAAAGCTGGCGTTCACCAATCAAAACCACTTTAACCGAAAGGGGAATGGGGTCAGGTTCAAGCGTTGCGGTTGCGGCGAAACTCATTTGGGCGCCCGCCGAAGTGATTTTAATTGCGCCACCGCGCAGGCAACGTTTCAATGCTTCCCAAGCAAAAGGCTCTGAGAGAACCTTACGTGCATCCAGGATGAGATAGCCGCCATTTGCCTTGTGAAGGGCGCCGGGCTTGATGAGCAGAAAGTCAGTAACGAGCGTTCCCATCTGCGACATTTGCTCAATGCGTCCAACAAGATTGGCCAGTGTGGGAAAGTTTTCAGCCACAACAGGGGCATTCTTGTTGTCATCGACCTCATCTGCCGCATAAAGCACGTTCACCATGTATCTGCGGAAACGGTTGGAAATTGCCTGGCCAATTGCTGCGGGGGTGAAGGGGCGGGCGGCATTTTCGCTCGATTCGGCCAAAAACAGCTCAACATTGCTCAAAAGATCGAGCCGCATATTTTGCAGATGGGTTTGCACTTGGTCGAATTGCTTGAACTGTCCAGCAACCTCGTCCACTGCTTCATCAACGGCCAAATGTGCAAACTCAGTGTTCAGTGACCTTACTTTCCTGCGCCGCTCAGTTTCCATGAGCGGCATTTGCTGCAAGATGGCGCTGAGTTCGCTCTGCAGGGCTTGAATCTTTTCTTGGATTTCAAGACGTTCAGCTTCCGCCATCCGCTCGAAAATTTCTGGCTTGATAACTTCACCGCCACTCATTGGAGCAAGTGCAAACCCATTCGGCGCTTGAATGATGGCGATATTCTGGGCCTTTGCATTTGACCGGAGTTGCTCGAACTTCTGTTCGCGTGAACCGGAGATTTCTTCATCAATTGAGCGGCGCCGGCTTTGATAGTCGTCAGATTGGAAGAGAGCTGGAACCGATGAGGCCAAATCATCAATGAGCGCGTGCACCGTATCCTTGAACCTTTCCGCGTGGCCCGGCGAAAATTTGATGGCGATGGGTTTGTGCTGCGCCTGAAAATTGTTGACGTAGACCCACTCATCCGGCGGTGGGAAATCCTTTGCCTTTGCTTCCAGCAATGAGGACACTGTGCGATGACGCCCCAAACCGCTTGGCCCAAGGGCATAGAGGTTGAAGCCTTTTTGTTTAATGTCAGCGGCGAACTCTATCGCGCTCAACGCGCGGTCCTGGCCAACCAAACCGGAAACCGGCTCCAAATCGTCAGTTGTTTTGAAATCAAACTGGGCTGGGTCGCAACTGTTCCTCAGTTCGCGGACTGAGAGTTTGCCATTGATTTTTGGTTTTAGTGTTTGCCGCGTTGCCATTCGATGAGTCTCATGTGCGTTTAAAAATTGGTGTCGCCGCCGGAAACAGGCCAGCCACGTTTGTACTCAGAATGCATATCTGATTCTGGGAAAACAATAACCGAATTCTAATGCCGGTCAGATTGGCCCAAAAGGACCGGAAATTTTGACAGTCAGCGGCGCCGTCTGTAAGCGCGTTGGCGTCTGTTCATGCGCTGGCGGTAATATCTGCGGCGATTGCGTTTTGACGCTTTTGCCGCCCCGCCGACAATGCCGCCCATGATTGCCCCGCCAATCATGCCGCCTCGCCCGCCGATAAGCCCGCCGAGGAGGGCCCCGCCAAGCGCTCCGCCAAGCACACTTGCTTCAGCGGTACTGTGTTGCTGTACCGGGGAGGCGATTGTGAGGAAGGCGGCAAGGGCTGCTGCCAGGGCGACTTTCATGCCGGTTTTCCTGTTGAGTGTTATTCCAGCTGCGCTCATTTCACCTTCTCCCCGTCTTTCCATTCCTCAACCGCCTGGCTGCCATCGGCCTTGGTCACCAAAAGCTTGCCATAGGCCTTGCCGGCCTTGAAATTGCCCTGGTAAACATCGCCATTGGGCGCAACATAGGTGCCCGGCCCATCAGGCAGGCCGCTGGCAAAAAGGCCCTGAAACTTGGAGCCGTCCTCGCCCTCAAACACACCTGCGCCCTTGGCAACGCCCTTTTCGAATTGGCCCACATAGGCATCGCCGTTTGAGGCAATCAAAAAGCCAACCCCGTGGCGCTGGCCGTTCTCGAAATCGCCGAAATATTCCTCACCCGTCACCATCTTGTAGTAGCCAAGCCCGTGGCGCTCACCCTTCTGAAAACCACCTTCATAGTGATCGCCATTGGCCGCATCATAGCGGGCATCACCCTCGGGAAGCCCGGCAACAAAGGTTGCCTCAAGCCGGTCAAAGCCTTGTCCCTTTTCAATTTCAAGGCGCAACACGCCGTCACCATCAAGCCGGCCATCATCCATGCCGCCATCGTAGACGCCGGAAATCTTGTTATCGACAATCCACTCCAAGGTGCCCTTGCCAGAGGCGCGCCCGTCAAGGCACGGGCCAGACCAGGTCACCGCCTCGTTCTCTTTCAGCGCCTCATCGGCGGCAACCGTGCACTCCTGGTTGACGGTTTTCACCCAGACTTCCTCGGCCAGGGCAGGGCCGGCCAAACCACCGGCCAGCGCCGCTCCAAGCAGCGCAAATTTCAGTCTTTTCATGAAGGTTCCTCCC
>JBPCVY010000041.1:0-3302 GCA_051010055.1 Hyphomicrobiales bacterium
GACCTTGGCTTCAACACACGGTTATTAAACGGCCATGAACACGGCAATGACACACACGCGCATTATCTGCTGCGCAATTATTATTGGCTAGCGACATCGCTGGCCTGGCCGTTCTTGTTTTCAAAAAATCACTGATTGAACGCCCCGGGCCGGCACGGCAAGGAAACGAACGTGCTTAGATTCTACAATACGCTTTCCCGGAAGAAGGAAGCTTTCAAACCAATCGATGCAAGTAACGTGCGCATGTATGTGTGCGGGCCGACGGTTTATGATTTTGCCCATATCGGCAATGCCCGGCCCATTATCGTGTTTGATGTTCTGTTCCGGCTTTTGCGCCAGGCGTATGGCGCAGAGCACGTCACCTATGTGCGCAACATCACCGATGTGGATGACAAGATAAACGCCCGCGCCGCGCGCGATTTTGCCGATTTACCCTTGAATGAGGCGATTGCGAAAGTCACCGCCGACACCACCCGGCAATTCCACGAAGACATTGCCAAATTAGGCGTTTTGGAGCCTACATTCGAGCCGCGGGCGACCGAATTCATCGGTGAGATGAGGGAAATGATTGAAACGCTGGTGGCAAAGGGCAACGCCTATGTGGCCGAGGGCCATGTGCTTTTCGATGTGGCGTCCATGCCTGAGTACGGCAAGCTTTCCGGGCGCTCAGTTGATGAAATGATTGCCGGCGCGCGTGTCGAAGTGGCGCCTTACAAAAAGAGCCCGATGGATTTTGTTTTGTGGAAGCCATCTTCAGGCGGTGAGCCGGGATGGCCGTCTCCATGCGGCATTGATGGCATTGGCCGGCCTGGCTGGCACATTGAGTGCTCGGCCATGTCAAAGGCTCACCTCGGTAAAGTGTTCGACATTCACGGCGGCGGCATCGATCTTACCTTCCCCCACCATGAGAACGAAATTGCCCAGTCCTGCTGCGCTCACAAAGATGACTCTAACCCCAACAAAAAAAGTGAGATGGCCAGGGTTTGGATGCACAATGGGTTTTTGCAGGTGGAAGGCGCGAAAATGTCCAAGTCGGAAGGCAACTTCCTTACCATTGACGAATTGCTTGATAGATACGGTGGAGAAGTTTTGCGAATGACGATGCTGAAAACGCATTACCGGCAACCGATCGATTGGACCGTAAGGTCTATGCGTGAATCAAGTAGAGAGCTGACACGCTGGCGAGGTCTTGTCGGCGAAATCGAAAGCTCTGAACTCGCACCAGACGACACGGTTTTTAAGGCGCTTGCAGATGATATGAACACGCCGGCCGCGATTAAAAGGCTCCATGAACTCAAGAATGAAGGAAACCTGGAGCAGCTACGGAGCTCCCTTTCATTTCTGAGTTTTTCTCTAAAGAAAGAAAGAATTCAAGGTCTGAGGCACCAATTTCTGCATGCCGAGCCAGGTAAGTTCAATATTTCTGGCTTCCCTGCTGGCGCTAAAATTCACCATTCTGGACTATCCGCGGAAACTGGGAACTATAAGTTGAGCGGAAATCCCGTTGGTAGTTCAACAACTTCGACTCTGCCTTCCGCTGACGGAGATTCGGAATTGTCTAAGCTTAAGAAAAAAGTCAATGAACTTTGTGAATTGCGCAAGGCCGCGCGAGAGAGAAAAGACTTTGTAGAAGCAGATAGAATTCGTGACGAACTCGCTGAAATGGATGTGGTCGTGAAAGACAATCCAGACGGATCTTGTAGCTGGGAGTTCAAATCATGACCCGCGAGCGATTATTTCTTTTCGACACTACCTTGCGCGATGGGCAGCAAACGCCCGGTATCGACTTCTCACTGGAAGACAAGATTGTCATCGCCAAGATGCTCGATGAGCTGGGCATTGATTATGTGGAAGGGGGCTACCCCGGGGCCAATCCGACGGATACTTCGTTCCTCTCAAAGCCCCGCACCAAGAACGCAACCTTCACAGCGTTTGGCATGACAAAGCGGGTAGGGCGCTCGGCGGAAAATGACCCCGGCTTGCAGGAAATCCTGAACGCCAGCGCCGATGCGGTGTGTTATGTGGCAAAATCCTGGGATTATCATGTGCGCGTGGCGCTCGGGTGCACCAATGAAGAAAATCTCGAAAGCATAAGCGCATCGGTTGCCGCTGCGGTTGAGCGCGGAAAGGAAGCGCTTGTTGATTGCGAGCATTTCTTCGATGGCTACAAGGCCAATCCGGAATATGCGCTTTCATGCGCCAAGGCGGCCATTGATGCAGGCGCGCGCTGGGTGGTGCTGTGCGACACTAATGGCGGCGCGCTGCCTTATGAGATTACGCAAATTGTCTCCGAGGTCGCCAAAACCGTTCCGGGAGAAAAGCTCGGCATCCATGCCCATAATGACACCGGCAATGCAGTGGCCAATTCCCTTGCCGCCATCAAGGCCGGGGCTCGTCAGGTTCAGGGCACTCTTAACGGCATTGGCGAGCGGTGCGGAAATGCCAATCTGGTGAGCCTCATTCCAACCCTCATGTTGAAGCCGGAATTTGCCAACGCGCTGGAGACGGGCCTTACAGAAGTGAGCCTGAAGTCGCTCACCCACGTGGCGCGGAACTTCGATGAACTGCTGAATCGGGCGCCCGACCGCCAGGCGCCATATGTGGGCGAGAGTGCCTTTGCCACCAAGGCAGGCATACACGCATCTGCCATACTGAAAGAGCCAGAAACCTACGAACATATTGCCCCGGAAACCGTTGGCAACCGGCGCAAGCTTCTGGTGTCCGACCAGGCTGGCAAATCAAACCTGCTGGCCGAACTTAAACGGGTTGGCATGGAAGTCGACAAGTCTGACACCCGGCTGGATGCCCTATTGCGCGAGGTAAAGGAGCGCGAGGCAGAAGGCTATGCTTATGATGGCGCGGATGCCTCGTTTGAAATGCTTGCCCGGCGCATGCTGGGCAATGCACCAAAGTTTTTTGACGTGGAATCATTCCGGGTGATTGTGGAGCGCCGCCACAACGCAATCGGCAAACTTGTCACCATGTCCGAGGCCACAGTTAAGGTGAAGGTGGATGGCGAAACGCTCATGTCGGTTGGGGAAGGAAACGGCCCCATAAACGCACTTGACGAGGCGCTGCGCAAAGACCTTGGCGACTATTCCAATTATCTGAAAGACCTTGAGCTGGTGGACTATAAGGTGCGCATTCTGAACGGCGGTACCGGGGCAACCACCAGGGTTTTGATAGAAAGCCGCGATGGGGATGGCAAGCGCTGGTTTACGGTTGGGGTCTCGCCCAACATTGTAGATGCTTCGTTCCAGGCGCTGCTTGATTCCATCACCTACAAACTGATGCGTGATGAC
>JBPCVY010000042.1:0-26595 GCA_051010055.1 Hyphomicrobiales bacterium
GCATTGACCATATGAAATGGGTTTTCTCCCCAGCCCTGATTGTCCCGGCGCTTCTGGTTTCCCCAGCACTCGCCGGGACAATTGTTTTGAAACCGGGAGCCTACGAAGTCAAAAGCGCCCGGTCGATTGCATTTGATGGCCGACTTATCCACCTCAGCGGCATTGATGCCCCAGCGCCTGGCCACATGTGCACCTTGCGCGGCAAAGAACGCGATTGCGGCGCCATCGCCCGCTCACAGCTCATCGACTTGACCGTTGCAGCAACCATCAAATGCAACATTAACGGCGGGACAGCATCCTGCACCGCCGGCGGTTTCGATATCTCTGCGCAAATGGTTTACACCGGATGGGCGGTGCCCGGTAAAGGCGCTCCGGAAAAATACTCCGAGCTCATGATTGATGCGAAATCAAAGCAGCGCGGCCTGTGGCGAGCCGAGCTCACACCGCCCTGGCCGCCCGGCAGCCAGTAAACTTACGACCTAAACATTCAACAGCAGATACTCGCGCTCCCAGGAGCTGATGACCTTGCGGTACTGCTGCAATTCAGTTTCCTTAACTTCCTGATATACATCGATAAAACGCTGTCCCAAAACCTGCTTGAAGGGCTTGGTATAGGTTAGCTTGTTAAGCGCTTCTTCCAATGTCAGCGGCAAGGTATGGGCATAGCGGTAAGCCCAGCCTTCCACCGGCGGATTTGGCTTTTGCTTCTCCGTCATGCCCAGATAGCCGCAGGCAAGCGATGCAGCCAGCGCCAGATAAGGATTACAGTCAGCACCGGGAACCCGGTTTTCAATGCGCATTGCGGAGGGTTCTGCCGCGGGCACCCGAAGGGAAACAGTACGGTTGTCGATGCCCCAGTGCACATTTGTCGGCGCATCTGAATCCGGCACCAGCCTGCGGTATGAGTTCACATTCGGTGCAAAGAACGCCATTGCGGCGGCCATATACCGTTGCAACCCGCCGATATGATTGAGGAACAGGCGCGATTCCTTACCCGACTTGGTGGCAAAAAGGTTCTTACCGGTTTTGTTGCTCACCACGGACTGGTGGATATGCATGGAAGAGCCCGGCTGGTCTTCATGGGGTTTGGCCATGAAGGTGGCATAGACGCCGTGATTATGGGCCGCCTGGCGCACAGCGCGCTTGAACAGCATCACCTGGTCGGCAAGGTCCAAAGGTTCGCCGTGATTGAAATTGATCTCAAGTTGGGCGGGGCCGCTTTCATGGCTGAGCGTGCCGATATCAATGCCGTGCGGTTCGCAATAATCGTAAATATCCTCAATGATGCGTTCGAACTCGTTTGCTGCATCAATCGAGTACCCTTGCGAGCCGGAAATCGTGCGTCCGGACATTTGCCCTTCTGGAGGCTCAAGCGGATAGTCCGGATCGACATTCTTGGCCACAAGGTAGAATTCAAGCTCTGGCGCAACCACCGGCCGCCAGCCGGCTTCCTCATAGAGCTCCAATATCCGCTTCAACACGTAACGCGGGGCAAAGTCTACCGGTGTATCATCAAGATAAAACGTATCGCCAATCACCTGGGCGGTTGGTTCGTCATACCACGGCACCATGCGAATAGAGTTCGCATCAGGGCGCATATAAATATCGCGCGAACCTGGATCGGTAACCGAGGGGTCCTGCACATATTGGCCAGTCACTGAAATTGTGTAGATCTCCTCAGGCAAGCGAATGCCGCGGTTTGTTGAGCCTGAAAGAAATTTGGGCGCCGGGATAATTTTACCCCTGGCAATTCCGCCCATATCAGGGGTCATGCACTCAACTTCTTCTACCCCGTGTTCGGCAATCCAATTCTTTAATGATTTCACACTCATAGGAATCTCTTCTGACATGCGGCTGAAGGACAGAACGCCGCACAATTTTTACTTGAGTTTTCTAACATGAAACACTCTTTTTGAGATAGAATTCTTTCACCCTGCCGCAACATTAGTCAAACTGTACAAACAATGATTTCAAAACCAGATCCCGCCGAAGCGGAAGCTTTTCTTGCACAACACACAGAGGTCAAATTGGCCGATCTGCTCGTGCCGGATATGAACGGCATTTTGCGTGGCAAACAGGTGACCCGGGGCCACCTGCCCGACCTCTACGGCAAGGGCGTGCGCCTGCCGGGCTCTACCTACTTGCTTGATTGGACGGGGCAGAATGTAGATACAATTCCATACGGCGCCCATGATGGCGATCCGGACTTTTTTGCCTTTGCCGTACCGGGATCATTGGCGCCGATGCCCTGGACGCGGCAACCGGGTGCACAAGCGCTTGCTTCCCTTGTCGATGAAGATGGCGCGCCGTATTTCGCCGATCCGCGTGGAATTTTACGAAAGGCCGCGCAGCCGCTCTACGATTTGGGGCTGAAAATCGTCATCGCGATTGAGTACGAATTCTATCTGGTGACCCGCAACC
Source organism: Hyphomicrobiales bacterium (assembly GCA_051010055.1). Classification (GTDB taxonomy): domain Bacteria; phylum Pseudomonadota; class Alphaproteobacteria; order Rhizobiales; family CAJQND01; genus CAJQND01. Next base: position 2,422 of record JBPCVY010000042.1, read on the forward strand.
CGGAGACAGGCGAAGTACTCCCCGCTGGTGCGGAACAAACCGGCCTGAGGCCCACCGGCACAAACTGTTACGGCGTTGATGATCTTTACGATCACGCCCAGCTATTTGATGAAATCCACCACACTTGCGAAATACAGAACCTGCCCGCTGAGACGTTCGTTTCAGAATATGCACCGGGTCAGTTTGAGATCAATCTGCACCATTGTGACGATATTCTGAAAGCCTGCGACCAGGCGATATTGCTTGAGCGCTGCATTCGCGAGATTTCGCGCAAGCATGGCAAGATCGCAACCTTCATGGCCAAGCCGTTCGCAGAAACGGCAGGTTGCGGGCTGCATGTGCACGTGAGCCTGTTCGACAAGGATGGGCGCAATATTTTCGCACATCCCGAAGGCAAACGTGACGATGTAGTTGGCCGGCCCATTTCTGACGCCCTGCGCCATGGGGCAGCTGGGTTGATATCCACCGCAGAAGATGCCCTTGCGCTCTACGCGCCGGGGGCAAATTCCTTCCGGCGGCTGCGCCCTGGTTCCTACGCGCCGGTTTACCCCAACTGGGGCTCGGACGATCGCACCGTGGCCATCCGAATTCCCGGTTCTGATGACGAGAATATCCGCCTGGAACACCGCATTGCCGGGGCCGACGCCAACCCCTACCTGGTAGTGGCAGGGGTGCTAGCCGGTTTGCACCACGGCTTGAGCAACCATCTAGAGCCACCCGCACCCATTGGCGCGAAGGGCTTTAAGGAAGATGCGGTCGAAATTCCGCTCAACTGGCACGGCGCCATCGATGCATTTGCGGCAAGCAAAATCATGCCGGAATATCTCGGCGAGGAGTATGCGAAAATCTACGCAACTGCGCGCCGGTGGGAATGTAACAATTTTCAGGCGATCGTCCCCCAGCACGATTATGACCTTTACTTGAGGACTGCATGACACGGCTAAATGAAGGCAATTCCTACTACCGGGCGAGCTCGCCGGCATATCCAGGCCACGAGCAGCTGCACGGAGAAATTTCCTGCGATGTGTGCATCGTCGGAGCAGGCTTCACAGGACTGTCAGCCGCCCTGGAACTGGCCGATGCAGGATATGATGTGGTTGTGCTGGAGGCTGAAACCGTTGGCTGGGGCGCATCAGGCAGAAACGGCGGCCAGATTTGTTCCGGCTTCGCAGATATGGGAAAGATTGCCGCACAAGCTGGCGCAGACGATGCACAAAAATGTTTCGACATCGCCATGGAGGGCATCGAACTCATAGAAGAACGCACCAAGAAGTACAAAATCGATTGCGATCTGACCTGGGGCTATCTCCACGTTGCCGCCAAAGCTACCAAGGTTGATGAGTTCAAAGGCTGGCAGGAAGAACTGGCCGATGCGGGCTATACAGACACTGAGATTTTGTCAAAGGATGAGCTGGCCGGCCGCGTTGGCAGCCCGCGCTACCATGGCGCGTTACGCGAAGGCCGCAGCGGCCATTTCCACCCGCTTAAATATTGCTTCGGGCTGGCAGAGGCGGTGAGCCGTGCAGGCGTGCGGATTTATGAGCATTCCCCGGTTGTCGAGGCCGATACCGGCCCGGCCCCATTTGCAAAAACCAAAAACGGCAAGGTGATCGCCAAGCACATTATTTTCGCCGGCAACGCCTATCTTGGCAAGCTGGCAAAACCGCTCTTTTATCGGATTATGCCGGTGGGCTCGTTCATCATCGCCACCGAAGCGCTTGGTGAAAACCGCGCCCGTGGGCTCATCGCGCAAAATGAGGCGGTGGCGGATACGAACTTTGTTCTCGATTATTTCCGCCTGTCAGCTGACCACCGGATGCTGTTTGGCGGGCGCTGCACCTATTCAGGAAATATCCCAGAAAATCTATCCGACCTTATGCGCCCGCGCATGGTTCGCGCCTTCCCCCAGCTTGAAGACGCAAAGGTCGAACATGCCTGGGGCGGCTACATTGCAATTACGCAAAACCGGATACCCGATATAGGCCAACTTTCACCAACATCTTGGTATGCCCATGGCTTTTCCGGCCACGGGGTAGTTTTGTCGAACATGTGCGGAAAACTGATTGCAGAAGGCATACGTGGGCAAATGGAGCGGTTTGATGTGGTGTCACAGTTCAAGCATCCGACTTTCCCAGGTGGTCCGGTGCGCATGCCAATGCTAGTGTTGGCGATGGCCTACTACCGTTTGAAGGATGCTCTTGGGTAATGCATCAAATGAAAAGGAAACCATGAAGCAGCGACCAAATTATCGCCAAGTTTTTATTTGATTACACAAGAATATTTTTAATTGGAGTTGAGAATGAAGAATTTTACTAAGGTTTTGTTTTGCAACATTGCAATAATCCTATCTGTAATTGGAACATCCCAAGCCGCGCCAAGTGATACTTCGTGCAATTTTGTAAAAGGTGTTCTTACAAATAGCACACAAGCCCAATCCACGGCGCTTCAGAAACTGACCACACATTGGGTTCCCGAAAGCCGCCAGCAGATCTTGAAAAACATGAACGAGAACGTTTTCTCGAAAATGAAATTTGTTGGGGGCCGTGTCTTCAGCACCTTATCGCTTGCAAACGATTTGTCGGAACATCTTGCGATCTTGCGCAAGGAGAAAGGCGGCATCGTTATCTTTGCCCTGCACTATGTTTGGTATCCAGGCGGACCCAGAGTTGAAGCGCTCTTCAGCATCAATTCTGCGCAAGTTGCCTCCAAGGGATCAACGGCTCAAGTGGTTTCATGCAGCTAAGCGCCTTTTTGGGCGGCCAGAACACACAGATACTCCGCCGCAATCATCGCCGCCGCCAGGGCGGTGATTTCGGCGTGGTCGTAAGGCGGTGACACCTCGACAATATCGGCGCCTGCAAAGTTCACTTCCACAAGGTGCCGCATAATGGCGAGCGCCTGGTATGAACTGAGGCCGCCTGGCACCGGGGTTCCCGTTCCTGGCGCAAATGCAGGGTCCAGACAGTCGATATCGAATGTCATGTAGGATTTGCCGCCGCCGGTTACTCTCTTAATCTCCTCGGCCACCTTGGCCGGCCCGTTTTCGTGCACCCAGTCTGCGTGAAGAATTGTTATGCCGAATGTACCCTCTACCGGAGGTGAAGTGCGGACACCTACCTGGATTGATCGATTGGGATCAATGATGCCCTCATCAACAGCGTAACGGAACATGCAGCCATGATCGGTGCGCCCGACATCGTCATCTTCAAGATCGCAGTGGGCATCGAATTGGATGAGCCCAAGGGGTCCGTGCACCGCCGCATTGGCCTTTAAAAGCGGGTAGCTTATGAAATGATCGCCGCCTAACGTGAGCATAGACACATCTTTTTCAAGAATGTCCGAGGCGTGTTTCTCAATGACGCCAGCTATTTTGTTAGGCTCGCCATGATCGAAATAGCAATCGCCATAGTCAACCACCGCCAATGTATCAAAAGGATCGAAATTCCACGGCCAAGTCGGTCCCCACGCATTATGCGCAGAGGCCTTGCGAATTGCTTCCGGGCCGAACCTAGTGCCGGGCCTGTTTGTTACCGCCATATCGAACGGCACGCCGCTGACGGCAACATCTGCTCCTGTCAGATCGCGCGTATAGAGCCGGCGCATGAATGAGAGAGCGCCGGCATAGGTTGATTCGACATCTGTACCCAGCAGGGACTTGCGCCGGAATGCGGCATCTCCCGGAGTAACCGCATCAGACATTGCATTCCTCAGTCGTTAAGCAGCAGGGTATCTTCCGGCGACCAATGCACATATACATTGTCGCCCACATCCACTGCGTCCACAGTGGTGCGGGTTTCGTTTTGAATGATGACCCCAATCCGCAACCCCTTTTCGGTCTCCACAAACATGTGGCTGGTGTCGCCATAATAGGCCCAATCGGCAATGCGTCCACGGGTTTTCATGACCGAGCGGCCCTTGGGAGCGGTTTTTGAAATGCGGACTTTTTCCGGCCGCACCGCAAGAGTGACGCCGCCTTCAGCAACACCAGCATGAGGCAAGCTCACCTTGCCGAGAGCGGCGGTGTTAATCGATACATTCTTGCCACGCACCCCGCTTACCTCGCCATCGATAAGGTTTACCTTGCCGATAAAATCGGCAACGAACCGGTTTGAGGGGTCTTCATAAAGCACGTCAGGGGCTGCGATTTGGTCAACCATGCCGCTTTGCATCACTGCAATGCGATCGGCCATCGACAATGCTTCATCCTGGTCATGGGTGACGATGATGAAGGTAATGCCCACATTTTCCTGCAAATGGGCAAGTTCAAGCTGCATATGTTCGCGCAGTTTTGCATCAAGCGCCGACAGCGGCTCATCAAGCAACAGTACCTTTGGCCGTTTCACCAGCGCGCGGGCAAGGGCAACGCGCTGGCGTTGGCCGCCCGACAATTGATCGGGCTTGCGTTCTGCCTGTTCGGAAAGGGCCACCTGTTCCAGGGCCTCGCCCACACGGGTAGCGATCTCGCCGGACGGTTCACCGGCTACCTTCAGGCCATAGGCAACATTTTCAGTTACCGTCATGTGCGGGAAAACCGCATAAGACTGGAACACCATATTCACCGGGCGCCTGTTGGCCGGAACATCGGAGACATCCTGGCCATCTATCAAAATCTGCCCAGATGTCGGCGTTTCAAAGCCGGCAATCATACGCAAAAGTGTCGTCTTTCCGCACCCTGAAGGCCCCAGCAGCGCGAAGAACTCATTAGCTTCAATATCGAAGGAGACGTTATCCACGGCGACAACGCCTGGATATTTTTTCACAACGTTACGGATTGAAATGATTGGTTCGCTCATTGAACCGGCCTTTCTTATGTTTTTTCTGTATCGGTGGGAGACTGCAGCTTCATTGCAATCAGCGTCACCAGCACCGTAATGACCACCAGCACCGTAGAGGCGGCATTCACCTCTGGCGTCACCGAGAAACGGACCATGGAATATACCTTGACCGGGAAGGTCAATGTGTCCGGACCGGAGGTGAAGAAGGTGATCACAAAATCATCCAGAGACAGCGTAAATGCCAAGAGCGCACCGGCAACCAGTCCTGGAACAAGATACGGGAATATGACGTTCCAGAATGTCTGCCATTCGGATGCGCCAAGATCTTTGGAGGCCTCTTCCAGTTCCCTGTTGAAACCGGCCAACCGGGCCCGCACAACAATCGCCACGAACGGGAAGCTGAACGCTATGTGGGCAGCTGCAATCGGCGACAGATTAAGCGGCCAGATCCAGCCGGAAGGAAAGCCGGTCACCCGTGAGAAAAACACGAGCATCGCAACACCCATGCAGATTTCCGGGATCACAATCGGCAGCGCCATGAACCCTTCATAGGCAGACTTGAACGGAAACCGGAAACGCCACAATAAGACGGCGATCATTGCACCCAGAATTGTAGAGACAACCATTGTTATCACTGCAATAGTCAGCGAATTCACGAATGCCTCAAACAGCGCATCATTGTTCCACGCCTTGACGTAGTACTTGGTCGTAAATCCGCGCCAGACCACATTGCGCTTTGAATCATTGAAACTGAAAACAATCAACGTAACGATAGGGGCATACAGCAGCACGAAAATAACGGCGCAGAAAATCCTGAGCCACAAACGGCGACTATAATCCAAAGGCCCTTGCGCGGCTCTGTTGAACAGTTTGCCCATGATTACACCTCCATGCCGGACTTGCGGCCCGACAGCACTGACCTCAACGCCAGGGCGCCGAAGGTGACATACATGAGAAGGAACGACAGCGCCGAACCGAACGGCCAGTCATTGGCCGCCTTGAACTGGCGTTCGATCACGTTGCCGATCATTTGCGAGTTCGGCCCGCCAAGAAGATCCGGCGTCAGGAAGGAGCCGAGGGTGGGAATGAACACAAGAATAATCCCGGAGATAATACCCGGCATAGTAAGCGGCACGGTAACCGACCAGAAAGTGCGCGATTGTGCGGCACCAAGATCAAGGCTTGCTTCAAGATAGGACTTATCAAGCCTGTCGATGGAGGCATAGAGCGGCAACACCATGAACGGCATGAACACATAAACCAGCCCGGCAATAACCGCGAAGTCGTTGTAAAGCATCGGCAGCGGTTCAAACGCGCCGAAAAGATGGTCCAACTGCAGGAAATTATAAACCCACTCCAGGCCGAAATTCACAAATCCGCGGGTTCTAAACACCGCAATGAGCGCATATGTCCTGATAAGCAAGTTGATCCAGAACGGCAGAATCACGATCATCAATAGCAGCGGTTTCCACTTGTCGCGGGCAAAAGAGATTAAAAATGCAATCGGGTAGGCAATGGACAGACAAAGCGCCGTCGACAGCACGGAAAGCCAGATCGATTTCCAAATAATTTTTATGTAGACCGGATCCTTCAGCGCCCTCCAGTAATTGTCCAGCGTGCCCGTTACTTCAACGTCCACCAGTGAAGTTTTTTCGCCAAATGAAAGCGCCCAGATAATAGATAACGGCGCCAGGAAGAATACGATCAGCCAAACCGTTCCGGGAATGGAAAAGACCCAGAAAACAGCCTTGTTGGATTTCCAACTTTCCATGAAGCCCCCTCAGAAAATCGTAATTTTTGCACACACCAGACTTTTATGTAGTCGCAATCGCTTCGACTGGCAGGTCGCGGTATGCATATTATTTTTTATAGATTGCCCCCAGTTCAGAGGCAATTACAACCAGATTTGCATGGGATACTTCTGAAAACTCGAAAATTTCAACCGCGGCCCCCACCACGGGAAATTGACCACCAGACAAATCAGCCCACCGTGTTTTCATGACACGATGGGCTGGTTGTTTCCGGGACTAAGCCGCGTTGATCCTCGTCCACGCCTCGTCATACATTTTAACGACGTCTGGGCCGAGGTAGATGCCCGCTTCGCACTTAGCAATGACATCATCCGACGGGAAAATAGCCGGGTTCTCAAGATACTTTTTCGACATGAGCTTTTTGGCCGCGCCGTTCGGAGTTGCGTATTGAATGAAGTCGGCAATCTTGGAGCCAGCTTCCGCATCAAGCAGATAGTTGATAAACGCATGGGCGTTTTCAAGATGCGGTGCGCCTTTCGGGATACACAGGCAGTCTTCCCACAACAAACCACCCTCTTTTGGCACGATCAAACTAATATCGTCATCTTCCTCCATCACCTGGAGAATGTCGCCATTCCATTCCTGAGCGAGATTGACTTCGCCGGAAGCCAACAGGTCCTGGCCGTTATCATCGGCGAACACCTTGATGTTCTTCTTGTTGGCGATGATCAGCTCTTCGGACTGTTTGATGATTTTCGGATCGGTCGCATTATATGAGTGACCGAGATATTTGTTGGCGTGGCCAATCACGTTGGCGGCATCACCCAAAAGGGAAATCCTGCCAGCGTGTTCGTTAGGCTCGTAGAAAAGTTTCCAGGAATCAGGGTCTTTTACTTTCGACTTCCTGTAGCCCGCGCAAATGGTGCCCCACATGTAAGGCACACTGTGTTTGCGGCCGGGATCATATTTGGCGTCCTGGAAGCGTTTCTCAATATTACTCATGTTCGGGATTTTGTCGTGGTCAAGCGCCTCGAGCATATTTGCTTTCAGCATGCGCTCGACAAAATCATTGGTCGGCACGATCACGTCATAACCGGGATTGCCTTCCTTAAGCTTGGTGAAAAGCTCATCATTGTCGGCATAAAGGTCCATCTTGGCTTCAATGCCGGTGGCCTTGTTGAAATCGTCCAACGTGGTTTCGCCAATATAGGTGTCCCAGTTATAGAAATTGACTTTCTTTTCTTCTGCCGAGAACGCCCCATATGGTGCAAATGTCAGGCCGGCGGCTACGGCGCCAGTGCCGGCAAGAAACTGACGGCGGCTCGCCATCATGGGTGAAATTTTACGCTTCATGTTTGGTCTCCCTCCACTGAGTTCAGTTCGTATTTTAGTTTACTTTGACGGCAGACAAATATTGCTTATGTCATACACGGGTTTAAATTAAAAATCGCCCCGTAAGGTCCTGTTTTATTGAGCCATTTCCGATTTTACCTCAGCCAGTGTTGTATCCAGGGCAAGACGGAGCCGCTGGACAAGTTGATCAATTTCGCTTTCTGTTATCACGAATGGCGGCGACATGACCATGGTGTCACGGCACGCCCTGACGATCAGATCATTGGCGACACAGTGATCGCGGCAGATGGCCCCAACCCGGCCAATCTCTTCAAAAAATGCCCGGTTGGCCTTGTCGCGGGAAAGCTCCACCGCGCCCAGCAACCCGACAATCCTGATTTCACCCACCAAAGGATGATCGTTCAGCGTTGCAAGCCGCTCTTCGAAATAGGGTGCTATCGCTGCAACCCGTTCCACCAGCCCTTCATTTTCAAGGATACGAATGTTTTCCAACGCCACAGCGCAGGCAACCGGATGGCCTGAATAAGTGAAGCCATGGGCAAATTCAGACCCGGCTTCATAGACGACGTCAGCCACCTTATCGGCAACCGCAACCGCCCCAATGGGCGCATAGCCCGAAGACAGCCCTTTCGCCATGGGAATGATATCAGGCTCAATTCCGAAGGTTTCCCAACCGAACCAGTTGCCCGTACGGCCAAATCCGCAAATCACCTCATCTGCAATCAGCAAAACGCCATACTTCTCACAGATGCGGTTTATCTCCGGCCAGTATGTGTCTGGCGGCACGATGACACCGCCCGCCCCCTGCACCGGCTCGCCAATAAACGCGGCAACCTTTTCCGGGCCAAGCTCAAGGATTTTCTCCTCAACCGCGCGCGCGGTTTTCAGGCCGAATTCGTCCGGGCTCATATCGCCGCCTTCGCCATACCAATAAGGCTGGGCAACATGCTCGATGCCTGCGATGGGCAGCCCGCCCTGCGCGTGCATGAACGCCATGCCCCCTAGCGAGGCCGATGCCATGGTTGAGCCGTGATAGGCGTTCTCCCGGGCGATGAAAACATTGCGTTCCGGCTCGCCCTTCAGCTCCCAGTAGTGGCGCACAAGTCTGACAATAGTGTCATTGGCCTCAGAACCGGAATTTACGAAGAACACCTTGTTGAAGCGATCAGGCAACAGGCTTGCCACCTTGTCCGCAAGCTCAATCACCGGCACCGTGGCGGTCTTGAAGAACGTGTTGTAGTAAGGCAGCTCCAGCATTTGATTGTAGGCCGCCTCAGCCAGCGACTTGTGGCCGTAGCCGATATTGACGCACCACAGCCCGGCCATACCATCGATAACCTTGCGCCCTTGCGCATCCCACAAATAAACTCCTTCGGCGTGGGTTATGATGCGCGTACCCCCTTCTGCATCAAGCGCCTTTTGATCGGTGAAGGGATGGAAATGATGGGCAGTATCAAGCGCCACCAATTCTTCAATGTCCAAGTTCTTGTTTTCGTAGTTCATCGTCATACACCCGGAAAATTTGTTGCGATTTGAACGCGAAGGCTGCTGGCCAACGCGCCCTGAAAAAAGGGTGTTTAGGTTTATGGCGTGTAATCAATCCGCGCGCAGTTAATCAGCAGCTCGGCAAATTTTGTGCGCCGCCGCGAGGCCCTGAGGGTGCCGGAACTGGTGATTTTCCCGTACATGCAGGGATTTATTGCATAGGGCGAAAGGCTGGGCAAGTTTTGAACGAGATCATCTGGATTTATTCCCGGCCAAGGAAAACGTGCCAATATGCTGGCGGTGAACAAACCACGGTTTTTGATTGATTTTCATAAAGAACGGGCCGGAAAGAAAACAGACATTCTATTAACACAAATTCATTTGATATTGTTGTTTTTGCGGCTAGATTAATGCAGATGAGTTCTTCGAAGACGGGACAAATGACACACAATAGCGTATCTTTTGATGAGGGATGGCATGACATTCCTCCAGTACCCGCCCCGGAAAAAGATGAAAAAGACAAAAAAAAATTTACATGATTTTATTACCTAACGGCTGTTGAGAAACATAGAATGGCCAATGTCTGAAATTTGGGCCATTTTGATTTCCACTTGCGCGGCTGGGTTCATTGCGATTTGGGGAATTTTCACACAGCGGGCGATTTCGAGAAGACGGGCAACTCTTGACTATATCAGCAGGCTGGAAGCCGATTAGGATATGATCGAGAGCAGGCGCATTTTTGGAGAAATCGCCAAGCAAGATGACGGCCTACAAAAGTGGGCATCTGCTGAAAAATACTACATCAAGGAATCCAGGGCCGTCAGGGCGATCCTGAATGATCTTGAGCTTGTCTCAATAGGAATTCAGCTGGGAATAGTCGACGATGAACTTTACAGGAAGTGGTACGAGAGCGGCACCATTCGAATTTGGGAAATCTCCCGCCCTTACGTCACGGCGTTGAGAAAAAGAACGGAAAACAACGCCTTGTTTTTTGAGGCCGAAGCATTGGCCGATTGGTTTTCTGACAAAGCCAAGAAACTCCCGAAGCGCAACTTTTGGCACCGGAAAATTCGATAATCCTGGTTTGAACTTCTTCATCTCTCAAAAATTTTTTGTTTACGATCCAAATTATCGGACAGCCCTCTTCTGCTTTGGCTTTGCCGGTGGCTTCACCGGCGGGTAAAGCTCATTGAGCGGAACCGATTTGCCGTCCGCCTGCACGATGCGCACGTGCTGTCGCTGTAAGGCGCGCGGATGGGCAACCCCGCATGAATGGGAAATGATGCCTACCCCATAGCGTATTTTTTTCACGAAATTCATCACCCGCACCGCCTTGTCTTCCGGGTCAAGGCCGCCTTGCAAGTCCTCATCATGAGTGGTGATGCCGGTGGGGCAGGTGTTTTTGTTGCACTTCATGGCCTGGATGCAGCCGAGGGCAAACATAAACCCGCGGGCGGACACAACGAAATCGGCACCGGCGCAATAGGCCCATGAAACACTGGCCGGGGTGATGAGCTTGCCAGAACAAATCACCTTGATGCGATCACGCAGTCCATAGCGGGAAAGAATATCAATCACCGCCGGCAATGCTTCGCGTACTGGCAGACCGCAATTGTCCATCAACGGCATCGGGGCAGCGCCGGTGCCGCCATCACCTGAATCAACGGTGATGAAATCAGGAGCGCTTTTCATGCCGCGTTTCTTGATAAGCGCGCACATATACTCAAGCCACTGATAAGACCCGATGACGGACTTGAAGCCCGTTGGCAGGCCCGATACATCGCGCACATGGGCAATGAATTCGAGAAGATCTTCCAGCGTATCAACTTCCCTGTGCCGGTTGGGCGAAATGGAAGCCTCATGGGGCGGAATTCCTCGGATTTCAGCGATTTCCTTGGTTACTTTAGCGCCCGGCAAAATGCCGCCCTTGCCAGGTTTAGCCCCTTGGCTCAGCTTTACCTCAATCATCCGCACCTTGTCATGGACCACCACTTCGCGCAGCTTTTCATCACTCAACGCACCATCGGCTGTGCGCACGCCATATTTGGCGGTGCCAATTTGAAAGACAATATCGCATCCCCCTTCAAGGTGGTACGGGGAGAGCCCGCCCTCCCCCGTATTCAACCAGCATCCTGCCATTTTTGCCCCTTTTGACAGTGCTGTAACAGCCGGGCGGGAAATGGCGCCAAAACTCATGCCGGAAATGTTGATAATGGAGGATGCCTCGTATGGCCGCTTTGCATAAGGGCCGATAACCTTGCTGGGCGGCTCGGTGGTCTCCTCCTCCAATGGCGGGAAAGGCGCGTTGACGAAAATCGGCGTTCCCACCGGATCAAGGCGCCGGGTGGACCCGAAGGCAACCGTATTGTCTTCACCGGCTGAAGACTTGTAGACCCAGTCCCGCTCTGCCCTGTTAAAGGGCATTTCTTCGCGGTCCATTGCGAAAAAATACTGCCGGAAAAACTCGCCCAGATAAGTGAACAGCCCGCGGAACCGCCCGATCACAGGGTAATTATGGCGGATGGCGTCTGCCCGCTGCGTTCGGTCGACAACAAACATCACAATGACGGCGGCGAGAAACAGCCCCACGGCACAGACAAACAATACTGCCAAAATGTTCAAACTGTTAATCGTAAAAGTGGCCAGCCAATCCATACCAAACTCCAAATTTAATAATGATATGATGGCCATGCCGGGCTTTCCCTTCAATGCATTTCTGTGGCAATAAACATTAAAAAATAACGCAAACGGGGAGCGATGAAGCATTTCACGGTCATAGGCGCGCCTGCGTCGAGTATTGTTGCCGGGCCTGATGTAGCGCTGGCCCCTGAAGTGCTGCGCAACCTTGGCATTGCAGGCGCACTCAATGCGGATGATGCCGGCGATCTGGATTGCGATTTCGGCACAGCCGGTTCGAAATCTGTTTCCGGGCTGATGGCTCAATCCGAAGTTATCGAGGCAACCGCTGTCATCAGAAGGCGCATTGCCCAGTTGGTTTCGAAGCACACAGTGCCCATCGTTATCGGTGGATGCTGCGCAATATTGCCGGGAGCGGTTGCCGGCGCCTGCGATGCGACCGCGCGCCAGGGCGAAATGGGTCTTGCCTATATAGATGGACACACAGACCTTTACGATGAAGAGACGTCTCCCGAGGGCGAGGCGGCAGACATGGCCCTTGCAACGATACTGGGCCGAGGCCCGGGCCAGTGGATGAACTCCCTTGGCCGCACGCCTTTGATAAAAGCGGAAAATGCCGCACTGATTGGCTTTCGCGACCGGGAGGAATGTGAGGCGGATGGCACTTTATTGCCGGAAGATTTCGGTCCAGGCATCGCTATCTATGACGCTGACAGCGTGCGCGGGGAAGGTGCGGAAATTGCTGCTGCGAACGTTCTGGCCAAGCTTTCCCAGGAACCGGGCCGTTTCTGGCTGCACTTTGATGTGGACGTGCTTGATGATGAGCTGTTCCCGGCAACTGATTATCTCATGCCCAACGGCCTGGACTGGTTTGAAGTGACAACCTTGCTGCGTACATTCATAAATGCGCCAAGCCTCGTTGGCATGTCGCTCACTTGCTATAACCCCCACAAGGATGCAGGCGCCACTTGCGGGCTGCGGCTCGTTGACCTGTTTCAGGCAATATGCAAACCCAGACAGGCCAGGTAATGGACGCACAAACAAACTACGAAGCAGAGTATAACAACCGTGCGCGGGTTTCCGATGCCGCAGCCATCATCGATGGCTGGCAGGAGCTGGCCGCCGACTGGCGCTCGAAAACCCACAAGGCTGAAATTGGCCTGTCTTACGGTGATGGCGCGCGCAATGTTGTCGATATTTTCACCCCTGATTACGAAAGAGCCGGGCCGATTGCCCTGTTCATCCACGGCGGCTATTGGCAGGCGCTAGGAAAGGACTGGTTTTCCCACATGGCGCGCGGGCCGAACCTCAACGGCCTCACCGTGGCCGTACCCTCATATGATTTGTGCCCGAACGTGACCGTCATGCAGATTGTCGAGCAGATGCGCGAATGCTGCCTGTGGCTGTGGCGCCGCTATAAACGCCGCATCGTGATTTTCGGGCATTCTGCCGGCGGCCACCTCACTGCATGCATGCTGGCAACGGACTGGCTTTCTCTTGACCCGGATGCCCCGTCGCTTCTGGCCGGTGCCGGACTTGCCATATCGGGCCTTTTTGATTTGCAGCCCCTTGTTGGCACGTCGATTAACGAAAACCTCCTTCTCAATCAGCAGACAGCACAAGAGGCAAGCCCCATCTTCTGGAAGCCCCCTTCAGGATTGCGTCTGGTGGCTGCTGTTGGCGGCACTGAAAGTGACGAATATTTGCGCCAGAGCCGGGACTTTACTGCCCACTGGCACGAACAAGGCATGGCAGCCCTGCCGCGTGTGATTGACGGGGAAAACCATTTCACGGTCATCGCTAACCTGGCCGAGCCCGATGGTGTTTTAACGCGCACCTTGACCGGCCTTGCCTCCACAGCAACTTAACAAATTTGTGAGCTTGCAAGCCAAAGTGACAATCGAAACACCATCTGGAAAAGGCGCCGGCGATGAGAACTTTCCCGTCGGCTCGTTTTTGCTGCCCAGGAAATTGCGCCCGCACATTGCGAAGTTTTACGCTTTTGCACGGGCAATCGACGATATCGCCGATAATCCCGAGCTTGAACCGGAAGATAAAATCCACCGCCTCAACGCCATGGATGTGGTGGTTCAGGGAACGCCTCCCGCCGGGCCGGGCCTGGAGACCGCAGTTGCCATGCATGAAAGCCTCCAAGAAACCGGCACAACATCTCAGCATTGTTCTGATCTGGTAGATGCGTTCCGCCAGGATGCAGTGAAGAACCGCTATGAGGACTGGGATGGGGTGATTGAATACTGCCTCCGGTCCGCTTCACCTGTTGGCCGCTATCTTCTTGATATACATGGAGAATCTAAGGAAAATTATGTCTATGCAGACGCCTTGTGTAATGCACTCCAAGTGATCAACCATGTGCAGGATTGTGGCGACGATTATCGTGAAATGGACAGGGTTTATCTGCCCGAGCCTTGGCTGGTTGAAAAGGGCGCAACGGTCAAGGATCTCGCAGGCTCTTCTGCCTGTCCCGGCGTGCGGGCTGTGATTGACCGCTGCCTTGAGGGCACACGTGACTTGCTTGAGGTTGCCGGGCAACTGCCCGCACATCTCAATTCCCGCAGCCTTTCAATGGAATCGGCTGTGATTCTTAAAATTGCCAATAAGTTGGTTGATGAGCTGTCTAAACGGGACCCGTTGGCAGAACGTGTGGTGCTCACGAAACCACAATATGCTTCATGCGCCATAAGAGGAATTGCGAAGGGCGCATTTTCGTGAGATACGCGTTCTTCCGTTAACGGTAAAAGCCGTTGCCCTTACCAAAAGGGGTGGTAAAGTGCTTTCTAGAGCGGCATAACCACCAATGATTTGCTGGGAATGGTTTTTCTTCCCGGCAGGTCCCGCGTAAGTGGCATTAACAGCAAAGAAAAGAACAAAGGTCAAAACACCTATGTCCGTTTCAACACCGCTGCTCGATAAGATTGCAACCCCCAGCGACCTGCGCAAGGTCGACCGCAAGCAACTTCGTGCCCTGGCTGAAGAACTCCGCGCAGAAACCATAGCAGCGGCTTCTGAAACGGGTGGTCATTTCGGCGCCGGATTAGGCGTGGTGGAACTGACTGTTGCCCTGCACTATGTGTTCAACACGCCTGATGACAGATTGATTTGGGATGTGAGCCACCAGGCGTACCCGCACAAGATTCTGACGGGCCGGCGTGAAAAGATTCGTTCCATCCGCCAGCGCGACGGGCTCTATGGCTTCACCAAGCGCACAGAGAGCAAGTTTGACCCGTTTGGCGCAGCCCACTCTTCAACGTCCATTTCAGCTGGACTTGGCATGGCCGTTGCGCGTGATTTGTCCGGCGGTAACAACAACGTGGTGTCCGTTATCGGCGATGGCGCCATGAGCGCTGGCATGGCTTATGAGGCAATGAACAATGCTGGCGCCCTCGACAGCCGCATGACCGTCATTCTCAACGATAACGGCATGTCCATCGCCCCGGCGGTCGGGGCGCTTTCGAACTATCTTTCCTGGCTGGTATCCTCGCGCCCGTTCCTGTCGCTGCGCGATATTGGCAAGCACCTCACCGACCGGTTCCCGCGTTACTTGAAGGAAACCGCTGAGCGGGCTGATGAATTCGCCCGTACAATGCTGTTTGGCGGCACCTTGTTTGAAGAGCTCGGCTTTTACTACGTCGGGCCGGTTGACGGGCACAATATCGACAGCCTCGTGCCAATCCTGGAAAATGTGCGCGATGCGGAAACCCTTGGGCCAATTCTCGTCCATGTGGTCACCGAAAAAGGCAAAGGCCATCCGTTCGAAGAGCCGCAAAAAGAGAAATATCACGCAGTTGCAAAATTCGATTTGGTATCCAAGGAGTTCAAAAAGGCAACGCCCAACGCTCCCAGTTACACTTCGATTTTTGCCCAATCCCTTATCAAGGAAGCTGAGAAAGACGACAAGATTGTCGCTATCACTGCAGCAATGCCGTCAGGTACCGGGGTTGATAAGTTTGAAGAACGCTTCCCCAAGCGCTCCTTCGACGTTGGGATTGCCGAGCAGCATGCGGTGACATTTGCCGCCGGTCTTGCAACGGAAGGCTACAAGCCATTCGCCGCCATCTATTCAACTTTCCTGCAGCGCGCCTATGACCAGGTGGTCCATGATGTTGCCCTGCAGAACCTTCCCGTACGTTTTGCTATTGACCGTGCCGGTTTGGTTGGGGCCGACGGCGCAACCCATGCCGGCAGCTTCGACATTGCCTATCTGTGCTGCCTGCCGAACATGGTGGTGATGGCTGCTGCCGATGAGGCTGAGTTGATGCACATGGTGGCAACAGCTGCAGCCATTGACGACGGACCGTCTGCAGTACGGTATCCGCGCGGTGAAGGCGTTGGGGTTGAATTGCCAGATGAAGGTGTACCGCTTGAAATCGGCAAGGGCCGGATTGTCAAGAAAGGCTCCAAGGTGGCCCTCCTGTCGTTTGGCGCGCGCCTGCAAGATTGCCTTCAAGCGGCTGCAGAGCTGGATGCCCATGGTCTTTCAACAACAGTTGCAGATGCCCGATTTGCGAAACCACTGGACACAGATCTCATCCGCGATCTTGCCTCAAACCATGAAATTCTCGTCACCATTGAGGAAGGCGCGGTTGGCGGTTTCGGCTCGCACGTTCTGAACTATCTTGCCAAGGAAAACCTTCTCGATAAGGGCGCCCGGGTAAGGCCCATGACCCTGCCTGATATCTTCGTTGCCCATGGCGATCCAGGTGGGCAGTACGATGAAGCCAAGCTCAATGCGCCACATATTGTCGAGGAAGTTTTTGCCGCTCTGGATATGAGCAAAGCCAAAGCGGACAGCAGAAAAGCCGAGGCGTAGGGTTAAAATCCAAGGCGCTGCATATCTAATGGCCATTACGACTGCTCCAAGCTCCGACGACCACGCCCACGTTGCGGGGATCGTCCGGCAGGCTTCAACCTCCTTTTTCGGCGCGATGCGTATTTTGCCGCTGCCACGGCGGCAGGCGATTTTCGCCGTTTATGCCTTCTGCCGTGAAGTCGATGACATCGCTGATGATGACGATTTAAGTCTCAAACAACGAAAGGCTCGCCTTGCGGCATGGCGCAACCGCATTGATGGCATTTTCGCAGGCGCGCCCGATGGGCCCATCTCCCGCGTGCTTGTGAAAGCAGTCGGCACATTTGAGCTTGAACGCGATGACTTTCTGGCGGTCATTGACGGCATGGAAATGGACACCTCTTCTGTCATCGTTGCACCGGACCGGCACACGTTCGAGCTTTATTGCGACCGGGTTGCCTGTGCGGTGGGGCGTTTGTGTGTGAAGATTTTTGGCGAGGGCGGCGCTCGAGGGCGCGAACTTGCCAACGCCCAAGGCCGCGCATTGCAAATCACCAACATCTTGCGCGATGTGCACGAAGATGCCGGGCGGGGCCGGCTTTATCTTCCTGCAGATATTCTTGAGGAAAACGGCATCAAGGCCTCTTCCCCGGAAGAGGCCCTCACCCACCCGAATTATGTAATGGCCTGGCGGGCGCTGGCAGATGAGGCAGCGGGTTGGTTCTCAACAACCGACAAAGTGCTTGCTCAATGCAACCGCAAGACAACCAAGCCTTCGCGCATTATGCTGGAGGTTTACCGGCGCAGCCTTGAGCGCATGATGGCGCTGCCTGATGAAGACATCGCCAATCCGGCCATATCAAAGCGCCTTGTGGGCAGTCGTGAGAAGCTGTTGATCGCCCTGCGCTACGGGCTCTTTTAGAGACAATGGCGCGGGCGCACATTTTAGGGGCCGGCCTTTCAGGCTTGTCTGCCGCGGTGGAACTGGCCGCAGCGGGGCTCGATATCACCCTTTATGAAGCAGCCGGTGAGGCGGGCGGGCGCTGCCGCACATTTCACGATGCCGCCCTTGATTGCATCATAGACAATGGCAACCACCTGCTTTTGTCGGGCAATTACGGGGCAATGGCGTTTCTCGACCGCATTGGCACAACCGATGAGCTTTCCGGCCCGCCAGAAGCGCGGTTCAACTTTGTCGATATCGGCACGAACGAGCGCTGGTGCGTACGCCCGAATAAGGGCCGCCTGCCCTGGTGGATTTTTGCACCATCGCGTAGGGTGGCCGGAACGAAGGTTACCGATTATCTGGCAGCCAGCAAAATTCTGAACGCCGGACCGGATGATGTATTCACCTCCATTATTTCCCCTGACGGGGCGCTCTATGAGCGGTTTTGGGAGCCAATTGTTGTCGGCGCGTTGAACATTGATCCGTACGAGGCCGCCGCAATTTTGCTTAAGCCCGTTTTGCTTGAAACATTCGCCAAGGGGGCAGATGCCTGCCGCCCGCTTATTGCAAAAACCGGCCTTGGTGAGACGTTCGTTGCGCCCGCGCTGAAATATCTCTCCGAAAAGGGCGCCGATATAAGGTTCGGTGCGCGGGTAAAGGGCTTTGAAACAGACAATGGCAGGATAGCCAAACTGGATGGGGTAGGTGAAGCTGTCGGCACCGGTGATGTGGTCATATGCGCGGTGCCCTGGTGGAACGCGGAACGTTTATTGCCGGACTATGCCGGCCCCACCGGCGTTGAACCCATCTTGAATGCCCACTTCCGGCTCAAGGAGCCTTTCAAGGGCTACGAGGACGACCCTGTAGTAGGCGTCATTGGCGGGCTTGCGCAATGGCTGTTCATCCGTGGTGATGTGGTTTCAGTAACCGTTTCTGCTGCGGGCAGGCACACCCGTGAGGCCAATGAAGCCACCGTTGAGAAGATTTGGGACGATGTGCGAAAGGCCCTCAACCTCGGCGATGAGCCGTTGCCGCGCTGGCGCATCATCAAAGAACATCGCGCAACCTTCCGCCAGACCCCGGAACAGATCAAACTGCGCCCCGGCGCAATAACGGCCATCGGCAATCTGTTTCTCGCCGGTGATTGGACTGACACAAAACTCCCGGCGACCATTGAAGGCTCTATCCGTTCAGGAAAAACCGCCGCCGGCCTTGCCCTAGAAAAATTTGACATCGCCTAAAGCGGCGATTGGGCGCTGGTGGAGCGGAAGACTGGCAAAACAAACCGGCAGAAATTACTGGAAACCAAGTCTGCAACTCGAGGATATTGTTCCCGACCGATTAAACTCGAAGGCAAAATAGTTGAAGCTGGCCTTGCCTTTGCCTCACTTTCTTGACATGAAAACTGTTCGCGGCGGTTCAAATGATAAAATGGCGAAGACCAAGCAGGGACTGGGACAGCATGGCGTCAATTTTCACACGTGACGAGCGTGGGCAAAACAGTGTTGCACTTGATCAAGAGCTCACGCATGCCAACGAAAACGTCGCCGGTCCGGAGCTTTCAGATATTGACGCTCTGATCGCTGATGCAGGCGGCGCCTTGGCTGCGCTTCAGCACGAGGACGGCCATATCATTTTCGAACTTGAGGCCGATGCGACCATTCCGTCCGAGTTTATCCTGATGAACCATTTCATCGGTGACCCGGAGCCTGCTATCGAAGCCGAGCTCGCCGACCATATTCGTACCTTGCAATCAAACACCCATGGCGGCTGGCCGCTGTTTTATGAGGGCGATTTCAATATATCGGCATCGGTGAAGGCCTACTACGCGCTGAAAATCGTTGGTGATGATATTGATGCCCCGCATATGCGCCGGGCCCGTGAGGCAATCATCCATCATGGCGGCGCTCAAACCGCCAATGTATTTACCCGCTATGCCCTTGCCTTGTTTGGCCAGGTTCCCTGGCGGGCAGCACCGGCTATGCCGGCTGAGCTGATGCTCATGCCGCGTTGGTTCCCGGTGAATATCTGGAAACTTGCCTATTGGTCGCGCACCGTGATTGCACCGCTGCTCGTTCTCGCAGCGTTGAAGCCGCGCGCTGAAAACCCCCGCAACATTGACTGCCAGGAATTGTTCTGCACGCCGCCAGAAGATGTGCGCGAATGGCATATCAATCCAACTGGCTCTGCGTGGGGTGAGTTTTTCCTCAGACTGGACAAGGTGCTGCAAGTTGCAGAGCCACGGTTCCCGCGCAAGCTGCGCGCACGCGCCATGCAACGGGCCCTCGATTTCATCAAGCCGAGGCTTAATGGCCGCGACGGTTTGGGCGCAATTTTCCCGGCCATGGCCAATTCGGTCATGGCGTTCCATGCCCTTGGTTATTCTCATGATCACGAAGATTTCGTCACCGCCCGCCAATCGGTGCGCGATCTTTTGACCGAGAAAACAAAAGACGACCAACCCCGCTACTGCCAGCCGTGCACCTCGCCCATATGGGACACGGCCCTTGCTGGGCTTGCCTTGGCCGAAACTGGCAATCTGGATAAGAATGGCAAGCTCATGGAGGCCTGCGACTGGCTCGCAGAGCGGCAGATTACTGATCTTCACGGCGACTGGGCCGTGAACGCGCCCAACCTTCAGCCCGGAGGCTGGGCGTTTCAGTATAGCAATGACTATTACCCGGATGTGGACGATACCGCCGTTGTCGGCATGCTTTTGCACCGGGTGGATGCAGAACGCTTCAAAACCAATATTGAGCGCGCAGCCGTCTGGATAGAGGGTATGCAGAGCACAAATGGCGGTTGGGGCGCATTTGACATCAACAATAATGCGGAATTCTTGAACTCCATTCCGTTTGCAGACCATGGGGCGTTGCTTGACCCGCCAACATCTGACGTTACAGCGCGTTGCCTGTCTTTCCTCGCACAGCTGGGCTATTCGCCAGACCACCCGATCATGAAGAAGGGCATTTCGTTCCTTAAGGCTGAGCAGGAGGAAGATGGCTCCTGGTTTGGCCGTTGGGGCACCAACTATATTTATGGCACCTGGTCGGTGCTGTGCGCGCTCAATATGATCGGAGTTGACCGCCAGGAACCCTATTACCGCAGAGCCGTTGACTGGCTGATTTCGCGCCAGCGGGCCGATGGCGGCTGGGGTGAAGATGGCGCCACCTATGACCTCACGCGCCGTTCTGAAGTAAAATCATCCACACCATCGCAAACATCGTGGGCGGTGCTTGGGCTTATGGCGGCTGGGGAAACGGAACACCCTGCTGTAAAGAGGGGCATCTCATACATTATGGAGCAGCCGCGCGATGGCGCGCGCTGGGATGAGCCCTGGTTCACCGCAGTTGGCTTCCCGCGGGTTTTCTATCTGCGCTATCATGGCTATGCGGCCTATTTCCCCACCTGGGCGCTGGCCCGTTACCGCAATCTGAAGCGGGGAAACTCCGGTGACGTGAACTGGGGAATGTAATCAGAAGTTAGTTTTCAACGTGCAGCGCATTGGCATCATCACAGGGCTGGTTTTAGAGGCGGAAATTCTCTCCGGCGAGGCAAAAGCCTGGGGCGCTGAGGCGCCGCGCGTTTATGTTTCCGGCCCTGGTCTTTCTGGGGCGGCGCAAAACGCAGAAATGTTGATCCATGAAGGGGCCACCGCCCTTTTAAGCTTCGGCATTGCCGGTGGACTTTCCGGTGATGTAGCCCCGGGCGATATGATTGTGCCTGAAAGGGTGAGCCGGCCTGGCAAGCCGGTTTTCGAGTGTGATGCAAATTGGCGCTCGTCACTGCTAGAGAAAGTGCAAACCCATTTGATTGTCCACGGCGGCACCTTGCTGAGCGATCAGGCAGCAGCGGCTACGCCGGAACGCAAGCGCCAATTGTTTGAGCAAACAAACGCGCTCGCCATTGATATGGAAAGCGCTGCAATTGCTGAAGTGGCTGAAGAGGCTGACGTGCCCTTCATCGCCGTACGGGCCATTGCCGATTCGGCCAGCGAGGCATTACCGCCCTTGGCTGCAACCGCGATTAACGAAAATGGCCGATTGAATGCCGGCGCGGTGGCAAAATCGCTTCTCATTCACCCGACACAAATCACCGAGCTGCCAGCACTTGCCCGCCAGACCAACCTTGCAAAATATTCTCTAAGGAATTTATCCCGCCTTGCGGGCCCGGGCTTCGGCCTCTCCTAATTCTTCTTCCGTCAGGAAGCTTGAAACCTGCTTTTCAAACATATACTCCGCCGGACGCTGCTTCGACAAATCGATATCAGCGACCATCGGTGCTTCGGTTTCAACGCCTTTCAGCCACACCTTCAGGGCTTTCAGGGGATGAGCGACCGTATCGGTGACCGATGTGGGTTCATAACCGCAATGAACCATGCAGTTGGCGCATTTTTCATACTTGCCCGTACCGTATGCGTCCCAGTCGGTTCCTTCCATAAGATCTTGGAAGGTATCAGTGTAACCTTCGCCCACCAGATAACAGGGCTTTTGCCAGCCGAAAATGTTGCGTGTGGGGTTGCCCCACGGCGTGCACTCGTAGTTCTGGTTGCCGGCAAGATAATCGAGATAGAGCGTTGACTGGTTGAACTTCCAGTCGCGCCCGTTCTGGCGGCCCATGCGGAACAGATCGCGGAAAATGGTCTTTGTCTGGTTGCGCGACAGGAAGTGCTCCTGCGCGGGCGCACGTTCATAGGCATAGCCCGGTGAGACGGTGATGCTTTCAACCCCAAGGGTTGAAACGAAGTCAAAAAACTCCGCCACCTTTTTAGGCACCGCATTGTTGAACAATGTGCAGTTCACCGTGACGCGAAAGCCGCGCGAGACCGCCTCGCGAATCGCTTCAACCGCAATCTTGAAGGTGCCCTTTTGGTCCACCGCATGGTCATGCTCTTCTTCAAGGCCATCAAGATGGATGGAGAAAGTAAGGTAGGGTGATGGGGTGTAGTCTTTGAGCTTCTTCTTCAGCAAAAGCGCGTTGGTGCAGAGGTAAACAAACTTCTTGCGCGCCACGATGCCTTCCACGATTTCCTTCATGTCGCGGTGAATCAGCGGTTCACCGCCAGGTATCGACACAATCGGCGCCCCGCACTCATCGACCGCCTTCAGGCAATCTTCCACCGACAGACGCTTGTCGAGTATCTGCTTGGGGTAGTCGATTTTTCCGCAACCCGGGCAGGCAAGATTGCAGCGGAACAAGGGCTCAAGCATCAGCACCAGCGGATAGCGCTCAACGCCCTTCAGCTTTTGCTTCATAATGTAAGATCCGACGCGGACCTGTTGAATCATGGGAACTGCCACGGAAAGGCTCCTGCCCTGTTTTTGTTTGCTTTTCTGAGTGAATTAGTCGGAATTACGCGTCTGCGTCAAGCATTGGCGTAACAGAATTCCTTCTGACGGGAGATTTTGGTTAAGTTGTGGCAAAATTTTCAAGCCATTAGTTCTATAAACTCGCCGCCTTGCTTGCGGATGAACTCATCGACATTGCATTCTTGCCGATACGGAAAAGCCCTTCCCAAAGCGGTCCCGGGAAGGAGTGCAAATCCTCCATAACTTTTTCAAATCCGGTGCAGAACCAATCCACATCTTTTTCGCTCATGGTAAGGGGTGGAATGAGCTTGATGATTTTGGATTTGTTTCCGGAAACCTGACTGAGAATATGGTGATCCTGCAGCAGGGGAATTGTCACGCCCTGGCAAAACAGATCCGGATTAAGACTGTTCACCGCCTTCCATGCGGTTTTCAGTTTTAGGGATTTGGGCGGGCCAAATTCAATGCCAAGCATCAGGCCGCGCCAGCGCACATCATGGATAAACTCGAACCTGTCCTTCATCTCCAGAAGACGGCTGCCAAGCTTTTCACCTACTTTTGCCGCGTTCTCGATGAGACCGTCTTCATCCAGGGCATTCAGACTGGCAAGCCCGGCCACCATTGCAAACGAGCCCTGCCCGAATGTGGATGAGTGAACCACGGCCCTATCAAGCGATGAGAAGGTTTTCTCATATATCGCCTTGCGGGTCAGCACCGCCCCGACGGGAACATAACCACCTGATAGGGATTTTGAGATGATGACGATATCCGGCTCAAAGCCTTCATAGTGCTGGCTGGCAAGAAACTTGCCGGTTCTGCCCATGCCCGATTGCACTTCATCAGCCACAATCAACGCGCCGTGCTTGTGACACAGGCGGGCCGCTTCCGGAAGATAGTCATCGCTGGCGATATGCACGCCTTTTCCCTGCACCGGTTCAATCATAAATGCGGCCACATTGCCGGCGCGCAATTCAATTTCCAATGAAGCGAGGTCGTTGTAAGGAACCCGGTGTGTATCGGGCAAGAGCGGTCCGAAGTTCTCCCGGAACACATCAGACCCGTTCAGCGCCAATGCGCCATTGGTAAGGCCGTGAAAGGCGTTGGACGCATA
>JBPCVY010000043.1:0-15071 GCA_051010055.1 Hyphomicrobiales bacterium
AAAACCATGGAAAGCCCACAAAAGCCAATATCAGCGAGGCGCTCTGTCACCTCAGGGGCAATGCGCGTCCAGGGTGGGGTTTGAACCGGCGTGAACTGCTCTGGGAAGGCATCGGCGAGAATTTCAAGCCCCTTGCGCTGTTCTGCAAGCGTTTCATCAATGGGCCGGTGCAGGCCAAGCTCCCATGAGCCTTGCCCCTTTGGCGCATGGTCCACATGGGCGTAACCGTGCTGGAGAACATGCACGTGGCTTTTTGATTTAAAGAGCGCGGCCACCTCGTCGGTCAATTCGGCCGGAATGGTTGCCATATGGATGGGAGCGCCGGATTTTTCAGCGGTATCCAGAAGCCGGTTGAGGTTGGGATGGGGCTTGCCGGCATCATCGTCGCGCCACCAAACGGACGCAGTTGCGCCAGCTTCTTCCCAGCGGTCAAGCTCGCGTTCCAGGTCGTCCCAACTGGCCATAAACGTTTCTCCAAATAATTCCGCCAACGTACCTGTGTAGCTCATTCAGTCAACCGGCTTGGTGAAGTATACTGAAGGCCGAATCGAAATGAATTTTGGGCTTTGGGAAGTTTAAATGGGCATTCTAATTACCGGGCTGATTTTGTTTGTCGTGCTCCATATCGTGCCGCAAACACCATTAAAGCCACAACTTATCGAACAGCTTGGCCGCAAGCCATATTTTGCTGCATTTGGCACTGTTGCCATAATTGCGGTTGGCCTGGTTGCGTGGGGCTATTCGGTGGCTGATTATGTGCAGCTATACCAGCCGCCAGCCTGGGGCCGGCACGCGACCATGCTGCTGGTGTTGCTTTCCTTTATCAGCCTTGCCTCCTTGCGCTCAAACAGTCACATCCGCCGGTTTGTGCGCGACCCGCTTGGGGTGGCAATTTTCCTGTGGGGGCTGGGGCATTTGTTCGTGCGCGGAGATTTGGCGAGCGTTTTACTGTTTTCAGTATTTGCTCTCTACGGGCTCGGCAAACTCATCAGCGAAGTAATGCGCGAGCCGAGGCCGGATTTTGCGGTTATCACCAAAGACGATATACGTTCGGTGATGACGGGGCTTTTGATTTATGCGGTAATAATATTTTTGCACCCTTACGTCATTGGCGTGCCGGTGATGTTTTGACCCTAGTTTGGAGCCGAAATGTCTGTATCAAAAAAGGTGCGCCGTATTACCGCACCGGAAATCACCGCCCGCAAGCGCGGCGAACCTATCGTCTCACTCACCTCCTATCACGCACACACAGCGGCCATTGCCGATGCGCATGTAGACTTTCTTTTGGTAGGCGATTCCCTTGGCATGGTCATGCACGGGTTTGAATCCACGGTGCCGGTGCCTCTGGATTTGATGATTATGCATGGCAAGGCCGTCGTCAGAGGCTCAAAACGGGCACTGGTGGTGGTGTATATGCCGTTTGGGAGCTACGAGGAAAGCCCGCCACTTGCATTCCGCCATGCCGTCAAGATCATGAAGGAAAAAGATTGCGGCGCAGTGAAGCTTGAGGGCGGCAGCCATATGGCCGAAACAATCGAATATCTCGTCAAACGGGGCATACCCGTCATGGCCCACGTTGGCCTGACGCCGCAATCGATAAACGTCATAGGCGGTTTCAAGACGCAGGGCCGCACCCGCGACCAATGGCAGACAATTGAGGACGATGCCAAGGCGGTATCTGATGCGGGAGCATTTTCAGTGGTGCTGGAGGCAATGGCCGAACCCCTTGCCGCGCGCATTACCGGGGCCGTGCCTATCCCGACAATCGGCATCGGCGCATCAGCCAAGTGCGATGGCCAGATTCTGGTGATGGAAGATATGCTCGGGCTCAGTCCGCGGGTGCCGAAATTCGTCAAGGAATTCGGCAATGTGGGAGACGCCATTGAAGGCGCTATCAAATCCTACGCTGATGATGTGTGCGCGCGGGAGTTTCCAGCGACTGAGCATACGTACAAAGTCAAAGACTGAAAATTCTTTACCTTCCAGCCGTGGGAAGGTTTATACTGCATCTGGATTTTTTGAAGAGAGCAAGACCAGAGCAGAAACTATGAATATTGGAAGTGCAGCAAGTGCGTCGGGCTTGCCCCCGAGAACGATACGCTACTATGAGGAAATCGGGCTGATTTTCCCGGACCGGCGGGAAAACTCGTACCGCGATTATTCCGATCAACATGTGCATAAGCTCCGGTTTTTGCAGCGTGCCCGCTCGCTTGGTTTTTCTATTGACGACTGTCGGCAGCTGATTTCGCTTTATGAAGATGAAACCCGGGAAAGCGCTGATGTGAAGCGGCTCGCAAAAAATCATCTTGAAGAAATTGAAATCAAAATCGCCGAGCTCCAGTCCATGCGCACCGTATTGCAAAGCCTGGTTTCGTCCTGCCACGGGGATTCCCGCGCTGAATGCCCGATTTTGGATGATCTGGCGAAGTAGCAACGTCATATAAAGTCAAACCTGAACCACAGTAGTGAACATGCCCGGACTGATAACGCGACGTAATCTGCTGCAAGGAGTTGGGGCGGCGGGCCTTTTGGTCGGCGCGCCGCAGCTTATGATGGGCCAAAGCCAATCTGATGACGGCTATACGGTATTGCGGGCTGAGATCGGCACGGCGCCGCTTTTAGGCCCCGGCAAACCGGAAACAGATGTGTGGGCCTATAAGGGCTCCGTTCCCGGGCCGTTTATCCGCGCGCGCCAGGGCGAGCCGGTGCGCATCCGCTTTGAAAACCGGCTGCCACAGGCAAGCACAATTCACTGGCACGGCATCCGCATCGAAAATGCCATGGACGGTGTTGCTGGCCTTACCCAGGACGCGGTGCCGCCGGGCGAAGATTTCGATTATGTGTTCACCCCGCCTGATGCCGGCACATTCTGGTATCACCCGCACGCACGAAGCTGGGAGCAACTGGCGCGCGGGCTCTATGGCCTGTTGATTGTAGAAGAGGCCACGCCGCTAAGCTTTGCCGCTGATATCCCATTGGTGCTTGATGATTGGCGCCTTGATGATGGAGGCGTGTTTCACGAAGAATCCCTCGGCGCCATGATGGATTGGTCCCATGCTGGCAGGCTCGGCAACTGGCTTACCGTCAACGGTTCGTCTTTGCCAGTTTTCGATATCCCAAAAGACGGGCCCACCAGGCTGCGGCTTGTCAATTGTTCCAACGCCCGGGTTTTGGAGGTTTCCCTCAAGGGCCTTACAGGCGAGATCATCGCGATTGACGGCCAGCCAGTGCCGTCCGAAGGGGTGGGTGACAAGCCGCTCACCATCGCCCCGGCGCAACGGGTGGATTTGGCCGCACAAGGATTGAATTCCGGGCAAAAGGCCAGTTTGCTTGCCCACTCCCGCGATCAAACATTGACCATCGCGGAGTTTAATGGTGCCGCTGCAACCGGACAAACCCTGGCAGAACCTGTGAAACTTCCGGCAAATCCGTTGCCAACCGACATTGATCTGGCCAGCGCTCAGGCGGTGGACCTTGTGATGGAAGGCGGGGCAATGGGCGCCATGCGCGAGGCCACCTACAAGGGCAAAAAAATGGCCATCCGTGAGCTTGTCAAAGAAGGGCAGGTTTGGGCCTTCAACGGTGTTGCCGGGCGCACGGACAAGCCGTTGTTTTCAGCACCGCGTGGGCAAACGGTAACCGTGAACATGGTCAACGCAACCGCCTGGCCCCATGCCATGCATTTTCACGGTCATCATTTCACCGCCGTGGAAAAGAATGGGGCAGCAGTTGAGGGCGCTCAATGGCGCGATACGATTTTGCTGCAGCCTGAAGAAAAGGTCAAAATCGCGCTAAAGGCCGATAATCCCGGGAAATGGATGCTTCATTGCCACATGCTGGAGCATCAGGCCGCTGGCATGGCCACCTGGTTTGAGGTCGTCTAAACACCAGTTTTGCGGGCGGCAACAGGCGCAATTGCCTTGCTCTTGCCACGTGAATACCTTATGTCCGGTCATGAATGCAGTGTGAATTTTGGGTGACGGCGTTGGTGCCCCGAAAAGGGATGCGCACTTATTGGCCGTTAAACGAGAAGACCCGGAGAAGTTTCATTGAGCGATGAGTCGATTTTCCGTGAAGTGGACGAAGAAGTCCGTGCGGAACACGCGAAAAAAATCTGGGAAAAGTACGGCGCCTATGCCATGGGGCTGTGCATCGGTGTTGTGCTGGCGGTTGCCGGCATCAAGGGCTGGCAGGCTTGGGCAGTTTACAAGAACGAACAGGCCGGCGAGCAATATGTTACGGCTCTGAACCTGGTTCGCGACGGCAAGGCGGCCGAAGCAGAAGCTGCGTTCGCCGAAATCGCCAAAAACGGGCCTGACGGCTATGCCTCGCTGGCCCGGTTTCAGCAGGCGGCCGCTCTCGTCCAGAAGGGCGATGGGTCGGGCGCTGTGAAAGTTTACGACCAGATTGCAGCTTCCAGCTCAATCGACCAGGCGCTGCGGGATTTGGCGCGCATGCGGGCTGGCCTTATTCTTGTTGACACTGCGCCTATGGCGGAAATCGAAAAGCGCATGGCGGGCCTGAATACTGAAAAAGGCGCATGGCGCCACTCTGCCCGGGAAGTAATTGGTCTTGCTGCATACAGGACCGGCAACATGCAAAAGGCAAACACTCTTCTCAGCGAAATTCTGGCAGACCCGGCAGCGCCTGCCTCTGTCAGGCAGCGGGCGCAAATTTTGCTAGGCGTGATTACGCCTGAGCTTGGTTCAAAAGCCAAAGTAACCGATACAAATTCCGGCGGAAATTGATTTAGTTCCGATGAACCTCTCATTTAAAGGAAATTGCTGGCCCGGTGGTTGCATCAGACTTGCAGCAGCAGGCTTTGCCCTGGCGGTGCTTGCCGGATGTTCGAGTTCAAGCAATACACTTGGCGGATTGCTGGGTGGCGAAGAAGAAAAAATTGGCGGAGCGCGCGAAAGCGTTGTTGCGCAGTCGGGCGCATTGAAACCGGACGCTGCCCTTCTTGCCGAGCCCATGAACATCCCGCCGGCCCAGACTAACTCGAACTGGTCGCAAGCGGGAGGGTCTCCTGACCACGTCATGGGAAATCTGGCCATTTCTTCTTCCCCGCGCAGGGTCTGGAATGTGAGGGTTGGAACGGGCTCTACGAAAAAGGGCCGTCTGACAGTACAACCGGTTACCGGCGGCGGGCGAATTTATATTATGGACACCGCCGGCGCGGTTGGCGCCTTCTCTACATCCAATGGCGCCAAGGTCTGGACCATTTCAATTGTACCCAAAGGTGAGGACGTTCAAGGCGCTGTTGGCGGTGGCGTCGCCTACCATCAGGGCAGGCTTTACGTCACAACACCTTTTGCGGAAATTCTTTCACTCAGCGCTACCAACGGTTCTCTGGTGTGGAGAAAGAAGCTGAATGTTCCCTCACATGCTGCGCCGACGATCAGCAACGGGCGCATTTTTGTGGTTGGGGTCACCAACGAAGTGCAAGCGCTTTCGGTGAACGATGGCAGCCCGATCTGGAGCCACCAGGGGGTTGGCGAAAAGGCATCGCGCGCCTCTTCCACAAGCGCTGCGGTTTCCGGCAACAACCTTGTTGTTCCGTTTACAACCGGCGAAGTGCTTGGGTTCAATGCTTCAACGGGCTTTACTCAATGGGGCGATGCGCTGAGCGGTTCAAACCGATTCGGGGCCTCATCCATCCTTGCTGATGTATCGGCCCGTCCCGTTATTGCCAGCGGTCACGCCTACGCCATTGCGCACACCGGCTCAATGGCCGCGTTCCGGCTAGGGGATGGCGACATTGCCTGGTCGTTAGGGGTGTCCGGCACGCAAATGCCGTGGCTGGTGGGCGATTACCTTTTCACCGTTGTGAACCGCAACACTCTATCGGCGATTTCGCGCACACGGGGCAGGGCGCGCTGGAGCATGCGCCTTTCGGAATCCTCGGAGTGGGCTGGCCCGGTCATGGGTAACGGCGCCCTTATTACCGCATCAAGCAGTGGTCAGATGGCGTTCGTTTCGCCGGAAAACGGAAAAGTGCTGCGCCAGATCGATCTTGACGAACCGGTGTATATTTCGCCGATAATTTCCGATGGAACCCTATATGTGCTAACCGATGAGGCAACGCTTATGGCGTTCCGCTGATAAAGCGTCATCTGTTGTTCCCGGGTCAAAACAATTTCGGTAAATCATGAGCTTACGCGTAGCCATCATCGGGCGGCCCAATGTTGGAAAGTCCACTCTTTTTAACCGGTTGGCCGGTCGCAAGCTTGCGCTTGTCGATGACCGCCCGGGCGTTACCCGCGACCGCCGTGAGGCGGAGGGGAAGCTTGGCGAGCTGCGTTTTTCCATCATTGATACTGCCGGGCTCGATAAGGGACCTGACCAGTCTCTTGAAGCAAGAATGCAGGCGCAGACCGAAGTAGCGGTTGCCGCTGCCGATCTCATCATTTTCATGATTGATGCGCGCGCCGGCGTCACGCCGATGGACGCCCATTTTGCCGGTGTTGTGCGCAAAGCCCACAAGCCGGTAATCTTGCTCGCCAACAAGGTTGAGGGCCGTGCGGCGGCAGCAGGGCTTTATGAGGCCTATGAGCTGGCGTTAGGCGATCCGATTGCGGTATCAGCCGAACACGGGGAGGGGATGTCTGATCTTTATCAGACATTGCGCCCCCATGTGGAGAGCGCCAACGAGGCGGTTGAAGTCGAAGAGCTTGGCAATGATGACGAGGAAAGCTCCAAGCTTGGTCCGGACAGGCCCTTGCGCCTGGCGGTTGTTGGCAGGCCCAATGCCGGTAAATCGACGCTCATCAACAAGCTCATCGGCGAGGAGCGCCTTTTAACCGGGCCCGAGGCTGGCATTACCCGCGATTCCATTGCGGTTGACTGGCAATGGCGCGACGTTCCGGTGAAGCTGTTCGATACCGCCGGTTTGCGCCGCAAGGCCCGGGTTACAGAGAAGCTGGAAAAGCTGTCGGTTGCAGATGCCCTGCGGGCGGTCCGTTTCGCTGAGGTTGTTGTTTTGCTGATTGATTCGGAAAGACCGTATGAAAAGCAGGACCTTCAGATCGCTGATCTCGCCGCCCGGGAAGGGCGCGCATTGGTGATTGCCGTAAACAAATGGGATCTCGTCAAAGACAAACAGGGCATGCTTGCAGACTTGCGTGAGCAGACAGAACGGCTATTGCCACAACTGCGGGGTGTGGAACTTGTGCCGATTTCTGCAAAAACCGGTAAAGGCCTCAGCAACCTCATGCCGGCTGTTATGAAAACATATGACATGTGGAACCGCCGGGTGAGCACAGGCCAACTCAACAGGTGGCTGGAAGAAGTTATCCAGCGCCATCCGCCGCCGGCGCCACGTGGCCGCAGGCTGAAATTGCGCTATGTGACCCAGGCAAGATCGCGCCCGCCCTCTTTTGCCTGCTTTTGCCAGCGGGCAGATGATGTGCCGGCATCATATGTGCGGTATCTGGTGAACAGCCTGCGTGAGGATTTCGATATTTGGGGAACCCCCATACGCTTTGCCATGCGCAAAGGCAAAAACCCCTACGCCGATAAATAAGCCCTTAGGGGAAGCGGGCTTTTACAGAGCCGATTTCCGAATAGCGCGCCTCAAACGTATCTCCCGGCTCAATCGCTATAAGGTCGGCAATTAAGCCGGTGGTGATCAAATCGCCCTTGTGCAATGTGCGCCCGCGCATTGAGAACTCATTGGCAAGCCACGCCAAAGCCTCATGAGCGCCGCCCAAGGCATTTTCGCCCGCGCCGCGCGATACGGGTTCACCGTTCAACAATGCTTCCACCTGAATTGATGGAAGCTGTTCCATGGGAAGATCATGGGTGCCTGCACCCAAAATGAGGGCATCGTTCAGGCTGCCGTCTGCGGTTGTCCATAAAACGCCATCGGCGATTCCACCCGGCAAACGTCGGCTTACCAGTTCAATGGAAGGGTGAATTGAGCGCACGGCGCCATAGACCTCCTCAACTCGGTAGCCGCCCGGCTTTGGAGGCAAATCGTCGCCAAGGGTAACCGCGATCTCAGCCTCAACGAATGTCGGCGACGCGTTCCCAAGAGGAATATCTGCACCGCTTGAGAAGAGCCTGGAAGAGGGCACTGGTCCGAATATGGGGCCGTCGGCTTTAAGGGCAGCTTGTGCCTGTGGGCTGGTGCAGCCGAGCTTCCAGCCGGCAATGCTGTCGTCCAGCGCTATCATCACCGCATCCTGAATGGCCAGTGCTTCATCCACGTTTGCAGGTTCAGCGCAAGGATACTCGGAGAGTTTTTCCCTGTTCAGGCGGGCCTTAGCCAAAATCTGTGCAGCTGCGTTCGACATCATGTCTATGCAGTTTGCAAGATACCGTCCTTGTAATCAAATGTTTCGCCCGTGGCTTCACAATCTGGAAGCATAACTTCGAGCATCGCGGCGGCAAATTCAGCCGGCCGCGGCAGGGCGTCCGGATCTTCCCCCGGCATGGCCCGTGCCCGCATCGCAGTGCGTGTAGGGCCTGGATTTAAAAGGTTCACATTAAGCGCCGTGGTTCGGGTTTCGTCCGCATAAGTGTTCACCAGCGCTTCGAGGGCAGCCTTGGAGGCAGAATATACGCCCCAATAGGCGCGATAACGGCGCGCTGCTCCTGAGGTGAGAAAAACCGCGCGCCCGGCATCTGATGCCCTGAGAAGCGGGTCGAGGGAGCGGATAAGGCGCCAGTTTGCAGTAACGTTTACTGCCATCACCTCATCCCAGGTTTTGGGGGCGATATGACCAAGTGGCGACAGCTTTCCGAGCAAACCGGCATTGCCGACGAGAATATCGAGCTTGCCCCAGCGCTCGTGAATTGCGCTGCCAAGGCGGTCGATTGCATCGAAGTCTTTCAGGTCCGCAGGAACGAGCGTTGCTGCGCCTCCGGCCTCCTTGATCTCATCGTCAAGCTCTTCAAGCCCACCGACGGTGCGCGCCAGCGCTATGACATGGGCGCCTTCTGCCGCCAGTGTCTTTGCGCAGGCATATCCGATGCCGCGCGAGGCGCCTGTCACCAGCGCCACCTTGTTTTCGAGACGTTTTGTCATGCTTGGTTTTCGTTTGATTTGTCTTTGTTAAAACCGACCGCCTGTTATCCCGCTTCCGCCAGCAGCGACAGCTGCTTGGGAGAATGCTTGCCGGTTATATCGGTAAGCGGCGTAGGGTAATCGCCCGTAAAGCAATGGTCGGTAAATTGCGGATTCTCATTGTCGCGGCCAGCTTCATAACCCATGGCGCGGTAAACCCCATCAATGGAAATGAAGGCAAGGGAGGTAACACCGATGGTCTCGGTCATTTCCTCCATTGACTGTACAGCGGCCAAC
The DNA here is from genome assembly GCA_051010055.1 of Hyphomicrobiales bacterium. Classification (GTDB taxonomy): domain Bacteria; phylum Pseudomonadota; class Alphaproteobacteria; order Rhizobiales; family CAJQND01; genus CAJQND01. Next base: position 9,308 of record JBPCVY010000043.1, read on the forward strand.
AGGGCGTCCTGGCGGGGAGTGTCAATGCCGTAAAAATCGGGATGCTTTATTGGCGGGCTGGCGATGCGCATGTGCACCTCGGCAGCGCCTGCCTCGTACATCATCTGCACGATTTTGGTTGAGGTTGTTCCACGCACAATGGAATCGTCCACCAGCACAATGCGCTTGCCCTCAATAACGCCGCGGTTGGCATTATGCTTGAGCTTTACCCCTAGAGCGCGGATTTGCTGGGTCGGCTCAATGAATGTGCGGCCTACATAGTGATTGCGGATGATGCCGAGCTCGAACGGAATACCGCTTTCCTGGGCAAAGCCAATTGCCGCCGGCACGCCGGAATCTGGCACCGGGATCACAACATCAGCTTCAACCGCCGCTTCCCGGGCAAGTTCATAGCCAAATTGTTTGCGGCATTCATAAACCGAACGCCCGCCAAGTAGTGAATCGGGTCTGGAGAAGTAAATATACTCAAAAATGCATGGCCGCTTGGGGTGAGGTGGAAACGGGAAATGGATTTCAATCCCATTTTCGGTGATGACGACCACCTCGCCGTTTTCAACTTCGCGGACGAACTTGGCGCCAATAATGTCAAGCGCGCATGTTTCCGATGACAAAACATAAGCCCCGTTCAACTCGCCCAGAACCAGCGGCCGGATGCCGAAGGGATCACGCACGCCAATCAGTTTTTTGTTGGTCATGGCAACGAGGGAATAAGCCCCCTCAATTGACCTCAAGGCATCAATGAACCGGTCGATAAAGCGCGGTTTGCGGCTTTGCGCTACCAGCTGCAAAATCACTTCGGTGTCAGAGGTCGATTGGAAAATCGCACCGTCTTCGATCATGTCGCGGCGCAGGCTCAGTGCATTTGTCAGATTGCCATTGTGGCACACCGAGAAACCACCGCTCGCAAGCTCTGCAAACAATGGCTGCACATTGCGCAGAACCGTCTCACCGGTTGTTGCATAGCGCACATGGCCGATGGCGGTGCGCCCGCCCAGTCTGTTGATGGTTTTCTGAGATGAAAAGTGGTCGCCGACAAGGCCAAGCCGGCGCTCAGCGTTGAAAAGTTTTCCATCGTAAGTGACAATTCCTGCGGCCTCCTGGCCGCGGTGCTGCAGGGCGTGCAATCCCAGCGCTGTCAGCGCCGCGGAATCATCATGGCCGAAGACACCGAATACTCCGCACTCTTCGTGAAGTGTATCGCCGTTAAAATCATCTCCGGCACCAGCCCAATTTTCCGCATTCGACATTGAAATGCATATTCTCCCAAAACGGGTTTGCCAGTGCGGAAAACGAAAATAAGGTTGTGCTACTGGCTCGGTTGTATCTGAATCGTCTGGTTCAGGTCTTGGCGCTCATCGGTCTTATAGCCTTGTTCTGTCTGAGAGTCAGCTGTTGTAGATCTGTCATCTACACTTTCTGATGCACTCGCGCCTGCCTTGCGCCGTTCGCTCAAGGTTTTCGACATAAGAACTTCGCCCACATCAGGTGGCAGGATCTGGATGATTACCGTTGCGGTTTCATCGATAACCGGCAGGCTGCGTGCATTTTGCACCCAGGGATGAATTTTGTCTGACGGCACCCACCAGATGTAGAACATGTAAGCCACCGCGACGATCAACAGGCCGCGTGCCAACCCGAAGATGAAACCCAATGTGCGGTCGATTGCGCCAACACCCGAATCAAGCACCCAATCCGACAGGCGCATTGTCAGTATTGAAAGTATGATCAAGGTTATCAAAAAGGCGCCACCGACCAGGGCAGCCTTTGCGCCCAGATCGTGGTCAATATATTGGCGGACAAACTCGTTCGCCTCCGGTGACAGAAAAGCCATATAAGCGACTGCCGCCGCGCCGCCCCATGTGAGAAGGGCAAGAACTTCCCGGGTGAAACCGCGCATCAACGCGAGAAGTCCGGAAATGAGCATGATGCCGATCAGGGCAATATCTAAAAGCTGGAGTGGCATGAGCTTTATTCACCTTGTTTGGTTCGCCGTTTACACCCGTCGCAGTGCGAACCGCATATATAAGGCCGAAATTTAGACATGTCATAGAAAAAGGAACTCAACGTTAACCATACTTTCAGGTTAGTTAACGTCAAAGTGATCGTAAAAATTCGCTCAGGCCGCCTCTGCACCGGCAATAAATGTCACCAGAGCGGCAAGTCCGGTCAGCGGGCGCGCATCAAGTTTGCCTGCAGAGGGCTTTGCTTCATCTTGGCCATTGGCAAAAACTGCCTGGCGGAAACCAAGTTTTTCAGCCTCTTTCATGCGCAACCCGGTGCGCGAAACAGACCGCAATGCACCCGAAAGGCTGATTTCACCAAACAGCACCGTGTTGGCGGGAAGGGCGATGCCTGTGAGTGATGAAATGAGCGCTGCGGCAACTGCAAGATCGGCAGCCGGTTCGCGGACACGCATACCGCCAGCAATGTTGAGATAGACATCGTGGCCCGCCATGGTGACGCCGCAATGGGCCTCAAGCACTGCCAGAACCATGGCAAGCCGGCTTGATTCCCAGCCCACCACGGCGCGGCGTGGCGTGCCTAGTGTTGAGGGGGCAACAAGCGCCTGCACCTCAACCAGAAGCGGGCGCGAACCTTCGATGCCGGCAAACACCGCTGAACCAGGTGCTGGCGCTGCGGGGTCTCCGGCAAACAGGACCGAAGGATTGGCAACCTCCACCAGGCCGCCGCCGGACATTTCAAATACGCCGATTTCGTCGGTGGCGCCGAACCGGTTTTTCACCGCGCGCAGTATCCTGAACTGGTGGCCGCGGTCGCCTTCGAAGTACAAGACCGTGTCGACCATATGCTCGATAACGCGCGGGCCGGCGATTTGGCCTTCCTTTGTCACATGGCCCACCAGCAGCAAAGCGGTGCCGTGCTGTTTTGAAAACCTGATCAACGCCTCGGTGATGGCGCGGACCTGGGAGACGGTGCCGGGCGCGGAATCAATTTGCGGCGACCACATGGTTTGTATCGAATCAATGACCACCGCATCCGGCGCAGGGCCTGCAGATAGTGTGGCGAGAATGTCTGAGATGTTCGTTTCAACGGCGAGCATCACCTGCGCATCGGCCAGGCCGAGCCGTTCGGCGCGCAAACGCACCTGGGCAATGGCTTCCTCGCCGGAGATATACACCACTTTCCGGCCCGCGCGCGCTAGGGCGGCCATGGCCTGAAGCAGCAATGTGGATTTGCCAATGCCCGGATCGCCACCGACAAGAAGAGCGGAACCTGGCACAAATCCACCACCAGCCACCAAATCCAGCTCGCCAATGCCCGTTGCAACCCGGGCGGGGGCCTCGCTTTCACCTTTCAGACCGACAAGCTTTACCTGCCTGCCCTTGGGCATGGCCCCGGCCTTGCCCGGCACCACTTTAAGGTAGGATTCTTCGCTTAAGCTGTTCCATTCGCCACACCCATCACAGCGTCCGGACCATTTCGCCGTTACCCCGCCGCATGATTGGCACACGTATTGAGTTGCTGTTTTCGCCATATCATGCAAATAGAACAAAAAATGAACATTTGCAATTGAAAAAGCTACTTATACCCGCCTTCGATGGGCCTGCAGCAGCCATGGAAAAGGTGCGTGCCTTCCTTGGTGCTGAGGATAAGGTTGGCAACGCCCCAGACAAAGCCATCCACCGGCAGGGCAGTGCAGGCGCGCTCTGAGAGAATGAGCTGGACTTTTGCGGCCTGAGATGAGGCGGTAATCATGTTCGGGTTGGTAAAGCCCCTGGCGCTTTCAACGGCGTTTATGGTGAGGGGCATTTCGCTGTCATAAGTGGAGAATTTTGCTTCCTGGCCTTCCCAGGAAAAATTCCAGCCTGGTTCAAAACCGCCGCAGGAACCGTTCACCGGCACCCGGGATTGCATGAGCGGAACGGGCTCGGCAGGCCTGACAAAACGCGCGGCCACCCAGCCCTGGCTTTCGCCGCTGGAGACTTCAATCCAATTGGTGCTGTTGCGGGTTTGCTCTTTGCCGCTGGAGGCAACAAGGGCTCCATTTTCGAAAGTGCGCAAAACGCTGCCCATAGGCTCTTCGCGCAGGTTCAACGTATCGCCAGCGGGCGCATTTTGAACGATGTAATAGCCGGGCTCAGCGGCGTGGGAGGGCAACACCAATACACCCAGCAAAGCCAATGCTAGAATTAGAGCACCTTGCATGCGGACTTGTATAGAAATCATCGTCTCCAGCTTCCCGTTCGATGGAAATGATTTCATACTAGCAATCGCGCTGGGCATCATCAGAAAAATCGGAAATCTTCATACAACCGCGTTTAAAGAGCATTTAAATTGCATGATAAAGAAAGGTAGCCTATTTTATAAATGTTATGTCAGATATACTTTTTAAATTGTCAAAGTCTTTCATTGTTCCCATTCTGTTGCTGGCCTCTTCCGTCATTGCCCGTGCAGATATCGTTCCTGTTGAAACCAACACCACCTTGAGGTCCGTTTATCTCATTCCTGAAAAGGACAGCAAGGTGGTTCAGGTGATTGCGGTTTTCCTCGCCGGAGAGGTAGACAGCACGGGTCCGGAAGGATTGCCCCACTACCTTGAGCATCTCATGTTCTGGCACGCAGAAAAGATTCGCGGTGAAACCGTTCATGGCCGGACTGGCAACGCATGGATCAACCAGCACATAACGGTTTATCACAACTCGTTACGTCTTGAGGCGACAATGCAAAACCTCCGGAATTGAAGGACTTTTTCACATTTGTGCGCAAGCTGCTTTCGCCACCTCAGCTTGAGCGGAAGTTTATGGAAGAAGAAAAAGAGATTGTGGTGCGCGAGTATGACTATCGCAAGGCAGAAAATCCAGACCAGCGTGCCTGGCGCGCCATGAGCAAAGAATTGTACGGCGACCATCCCTGCGCCCGCAGTGTTGTCGGAACACCTCAATCAATCAGGTCATTCACCTTGCTGTCGGCAAAACAATTTCATGAACACATCTATCACCCTGCCAACATGGTTCTGCTGGTTAAGGGAAACATTGAGGAGGGCCGTGTCCGCGGATTGGTTGAAGCGGAGTTCAAGGATGTAGAGGCCGGCCCGGCCAACACACAGCATTGGCGGTGCCGTCTGGTCACCGGTAATTTGGACAACAGGACCAACATGATTGACCGGTATGTTGCCACGAAAGCATACCAACTTCTCTCCGTTTCAGATTGACCTGGTTCGGGTGACCGTATTCAGGATGGTTACAACATGTGGCTCTTGGAGCATTTTTTACGTTCATCTCTTCAGGGGGGTCTCACTCGATACAGTTTCAAAGGAGTTGAGAAAAGTCCTGAAAGAAATCTCCCGCGCCGGTATCACGGAAAAAAAACCTGGAACGCATCAGGGCACGCCTTTTGCTACAGGCGGACCGCGCCGATGTGAACATGATGATCAAATCAACATATCCGCCGTTTGAGGCCATGCTGAAAATCATCGTCACCCCTAATCGCACGCAATCGAAGACGCATGCGTTGTGACGAAAATCGCTGACTGGAAAAAATGTTTTGATTGAGAAGGCCCCGAGGCCATCTTCCGAAAAAGTACAAGACGCGAGTGGGCGTAAATTTGACTTAATGAAACAGCAATTTTAAGTTGCATTATCTAGAGATTGCACGGAATTTCAGATGCCTAAAAATATTGTGATTTTCTCCGATGGAACAGCCCAGGCCGGTGGGTTGATGCCCGATGAACGGCGCACGAATGTCTATAAACTCTTCCGGGCAACCAGGGTTGGGCCAGACACAGACATTAATCCGGAAAAAC